>NZ_LZKF01000259.1:0-27282 GCF_001672665.1 Mycobacterium sp. E2238
CACCGTCGGCGGTGAGACGTTGGAGCGATCGTTTCCGGTGCTCCGCCCGGGTGGGCGGCTGGTCACCCTGTCGGCGCCCCCGCCCGCGGGCGCCGCCGACGAATATGGCGTCGCGGCAATCTTTTTCATCGTCACACCGAATCGGGATCAGCTGGCCGAGTTGGCGTCGCTGGTCGACAGCGGACAGCTGCGGGTGCAGATCGCCGAGACGTTCCCGCTCGAGCGGGGGCGCGAGGCGTTCGAAAGCGGCGGCCGCCCGGGCCGGCGGCCCGGCAAGACGGTCATCGTCGTTCGAGACTAGGGCGGGCCCTGTTCGGCCTTGCGCTTAATGCGTAATCCCTTGTGTCACTTGGGTTTCTTTGGTCACGACGCGGCCGTTTTTGTCGGTGGGTGTTCGTAGGGTTTGCGGTATGGGTGTCAGTGGTCGTGAGGAGATCGTCGAGGTGTTCGACGCGCTCGACCATGACGTGGACCGGTTGTGCGAGCTGTCTTTTGACGTGCTGACCACCCCGGAGCGGCTGCGCGCCCTGGAGCGCCTGGAGCGGGTGTATCGCCGGTTGCGCGCTCCGCAGCACGCGTTGATCAACCAGCTCGACGCCCACGCCAGCCCCGCAGAGTTGGGCGGCTCGCTGCGGGTGGGGTTGGCTGATCGGTTGCGCATCACCAAGGGCGAGGCCGCCCGGCGTATCGCCGAAGCCGCCGACCTCGGACAGCGCCGGGGGTTGACCGGCCAGCGGCTGGCGCCGCTGTTGAGCGCCACCGCGGCCGGCCAACGTGACGGGGTCATCGGTGATAGCCACGTCAAGGTGATCCGGAGTTTTTTTGCCCAGCTGCCCGCCGCGGTGGACGTGTTGACCCGCCAGGCCGCCGAGGCCGACCTGGCCGGCAAGGCCGCCGGGTATCGGCCCGACGAGTTGGCCAAATACGCCGGGCGGGTCCTGGATTGGCTGCACCCCGACGGGGAATTCAGCGACGCCGAGCGGGCCCGCAAACGCGGCATCACCCTGGGCGCCCAGGAGATCGACGGCATGTCGCGCCTGAGCGGGCTGATCACCCCGGAGCTACGCGCCGCCATCGAGGCCATGCTGGCCAAACTGGCCGCCCCCGGGGCGTGCAATCCCGAGGATGAGACTCCGGTGGTCGATGCCACCCCCGATGAGGACACGGTGCGCCGCGACACCCGCTCGACAGCGCAGCGCAACCACGACGCGTTCCTCGCCGGTCTGCGCGGCCTGTTGGCTTCGGGAAAACTCGGCCAGCACAACGGGTTGCCGGTCTCGATCGTGGTCACCACCACGCTGCAGGACCTGGAGGCCGCCGCCGGCAAGGCCCTGACCGCCGGCGGCACCCTGGTGCCCATGAGCGATGTGATCCGCTGGGCCGGCCACGCCCACCACTACCTCGCCATCTTCGATGGCGCCAAATCACTGGCGCTGCATCACACCAAACGAATCGCCTCCCCCGCGCAGCGCATCATGCTCTACGGCAAGGATCGTGGCTGCACCAAACCCGGGTGTGATGCCCCCGCCTACCACAGCCAGGTCCACCACATCACCGGCTGGACCACCACCCGGCGTACCGACATCGACGACCTCACCTTGGCCTGCGGCCCCGACAACCGCCTCGCCGAACAAGGCTGGACCACCCGCACCAACTCCCGCGGCGAAACCGAATGGCTCCCACCACCTCACCTCGACCGAGGACAACCCCGCACCAACAGCTACCACCACCCCGAACGATTCCTCCGCGACCAAGACGACGAGGAACCCGATTGACGCCCTGAGCGTCTGGGGCCGCGTGCGCTCGCAATCGCGACGACAGGCTCTGACACCATGAAGTCATGTACGACCTCGAAGACACCATTCGGCAACGGCATTCGACGCGCCTCTTTCTGCCCGACCCGGTACCGCGCCACCTGGTGCAGGAATCGCTGGAGCTGGCCATGCGCGCGCCGTCGAATTCGAACGTGCAGCCGTGGCACATGGTGTTCGTCTCCGGCGCGGCCCGCGAACGGTTGGTAGCCGCCATGCTGGAGAAGGCCCGCGCCGAACCGCCCCGCGTCCCGCAACTGCCCGCCGCGTTCGCTCACTTCCGGAGCGACACGGGCGCACAGGTTTACGGCTCGATGGGCATCGCGCGCCACGACAGCGAGGCCCGGCGCATCGCCGTGCTGCGCAACTGGGAGTTCTTCCGCGCACCGCTGGGCGGCATCGTGTGCATGCACCGCGACCTCGGCTACGCCGACAGCATGGGTGTCGGCATGTTCCTGCAGACGTTGTTGCTGGCGTTGACCGCACGCGGATTGGGCACCTGCGTGCAGGTGGCCATCGCCGGTTATCCCGACGTCGTGCGCGAGCAGCTCGAGATCCCGCCGGAGATGAACATCCTGTGCGGCCTATCGATCGGCTACTCCGACCCCGACTTTCCCGCCAACAACCTGCACATCGGGCGAGACCCCGTGGACCGGCACGCCGTGTTCCTCGACGAGTGACTCACGAACCTTCGAAGTTGACGTCCTTGGTCACGGCTTTCCACTCTTCGATCGACAACGACAGCGCGGTGATCTTGTCGCGCATGGCCTTGAGCACGTCGCGGCCCAACAGCAGCCGCAGCGGTGGCTCGTCGAGCGTGGTCACCATCAGCACCGCCTCGGCGACCTTCTTGGGATCACCGGGGAGGTGATCGGCGAATTGCTTTATCAAGTCCTTGCGGGCCGCCACGTCGGCGTAATCGGCTATCGGGGTGCCCGACTCCTTCATCGACCGCGTGGCCCAATCGGTGCGGAAGGCGCCCGGCTCGATGGCGGTCACCTTTATCCCGAGCGGCCGCACCTCGGTGGCCAGCGCCTCGGTGATCGCCTCCAGCGCGAACTTCGTCGACGAGTAGTACGCATTGGGCGGGTTGGCCACCAGACCGGTCATCGACGACATGTTGATGATGTGCCCGGAGCCGCGGGCACGCATGGCCGGCAGCACCGCCTTGATCATATTGACCGCGCCGAAGTAGTTGACCTCGAACAGCTTTCGGACCTCGGCGTCCTCGCCCTCCTCCACCGCGGACAGGTAGCCGTGACCGGCGTTGTTGACCAGGACGTCGATGCCGCCGAACGCCACGTCGGCCGCCGACACGGCCGCCGCGATCTGCCCGGGGTCCGTCACGTCGAGCGCGACGGCGAGCGCCCGGTCTCGGAACTCGTCGGCGAAGTCGCGCACCGAGTCGGCGCGGCGCGCGGTCACCACCACGCTGTGGCCGGCTTCCAGTGCGGCGCGGGCGATTTCGCGGCCGAATCCGGTGGAGCATCCGGTGATCAGCCAGCGCGACATCAGGCCGACCCTTCCGGCAGGCGGCGCAGATACGCGGTCCGCCGCGCGGCGAGCTGCGCGGCCCGTTCCTGCGGGCTCACCCGGGGCAGGTGGGGCACCTCGGTTTCGAGCCGGTCCAGCTTGACCACCCGCCCGCGGGCCCCGAGGTCTTCGCGCGGGCCCGCCTCGCCGAATTCCGCCATGCGCAGGGTCAAGATGCCCTCGCGCAGACCGTCGGAGTCTATCCAGTTGGCCACGCCGGGATCGGCGGGCGCGATCACGTAGGTGTAGCTGCCGTCCTCGTTGGCGACCGATTGCGCCTTGTTGAGGCTGCCGGTGCGGTCGAGGATGTTCAGCGTGGTGCCCCAGATGTTGCTCAGCGGCACCGTGAAGTACTCGGCGCCACCGTCATTGAGGTCCACCACGAACGCCTCGTCGGGCGCGAGGTCGAAACGACCCATGACGTAGACCTGGTTGCGCATCGCGCCGACCTTGTCGGCCGACCAGGCCAGGTCGAAGTGGTTGGCAGGCATCTTGTACACGCCGTGGCTGAGCTTGCCGGTGAAGTTGGCGAAGTAGTCCATCATCGCCGCGGTGGCCTCGGCCTGCTCGTCGAGCGTGCGCGCCGGTGTCGCCGGTGGCCCCCCGAGCCGTTGCACCTCAAGGTGATTGGGGTCGTCGCGGCCCCAGTCCAGCAGCACATCCCGGATGTAGAACTCGTGCGCCGCGGGGGAGGTCTGCACGTGATTGGGCCGCCCGCCCGCGGGATCGGCGTCCACCGTGATGGTGAAGCTGCCGTCGGAGTCGACGCGCATGGTGCGTCCGTTCAACACGTCGACGGTGCCCATGTGGGCATCCCAGAGCGTGAAGTAGTTTTCTGTCATGCGGTGCTCGCCCACCCAGCCGTGGATTTCGTAGCGTTCGTCACCCGAGATCGGGATCACCCGGTACACGCTGTCCGGATTGTCGATGCCCCAGCGTGATCCGGGGATGCGCCGTCCGTCGACGGGGTGCGCCAGCCGGGTGATGCAGCTGACTTTGGGCCGCAGCTTGTCCTGGTTGGACGACCACACCGCCGCCGAGAACATCACCTCGGCGAACGCGTCGTCGAACCGTTCCCGCATCGCGTCGGATGCCTTGGCGCGACCCAGCCAGGTCTCGGCCACCGTCCGATAGGCGGCCTTGACGGTCGGGTGCTCGATCAGGTCCAGGGCGGCCAGTTCCTGTTCGTGTTGGGATATCGTCGCGACGGGGTCGTCACGCATGCGCCGTTCCTCCGATGCACTGCTCAAAATGCTTGGTACACAACGTGATCAGAACTTCAGATGCTGGCTGACGTCGCCGACCTGATCGATGAACATGGTGCGGCTGTCGAACCGCCAGGCGCCGTCCACCCGCGCAAACGTGTCCTTGTAGTGCCCGGTCACGATCACCTGGAGCGGCAGGTCGGGGGTGGCCTGCGTGACGCAGTAGTAGGACGTGCTGCGGGCGGTCCCTTCGGCCTCGTCGATGTGCAGCTGCACGTTGGTGGTGTTGTGCTTGGTCTTGGGGGTGCCATCGGGGTAGATGCGCGTGGCCATCTCGTACATCTCGCGCACCCGGGCGGCCCCGGCGAACACCGTCTCCGGTGGACCGTCCTCCACGCCGCAGATGCGGCCGTGCTCGAAAAGCCGGGCCACGCCGTCCAGGTCGCCACCGTCGAGAAGCTCGGCGTAGGTGTAGATGAGGTTGGTGATCTCGGTTGCGCTGTCACTCATGTGGAATCACCTTTACACCCGTCTCCTCCGCTTCCGCGAACAATGGTGGCAGAGCCGGTCCAATTTACATAGAACCGACCATTACTCTTGATCGCCGTGACGTTACCTTGGACGCCGAGCCGACTCGGCAACCTGACCGGCAAGCGAATCGTCGTGACCGGAGCGACCAACGGCGTCGGGCTGGGCACCGCCCGTGCCCTGGCCAAAGCCGGCGCGCACGTGATCCTGGCGGTGCGCAACACCGAGCTGGGCGAGCAACGCGCCGCCGAGATGGGCGGCTCGACGTCGGTGGCCAGGGTCGACCTCGCCGACCAATCGTCGGTGCGCGCCTTCGCGAAGTCGATCGACGACGACATCGACATTTTGATCAACAACGCCGGCGCGCTGACCGACCGCCGCACCGATACGGTCGACGGATTCGAGATGACGCTGGGCACCAACCTGCTCGGACCGTTCGCCCTGACCAACCTGCTGCTGCCCAGAGTGCGCACGCAGATCATCAACGTCGGCTCCGACGCGCACCGGTCGGCGACGCTACACATGGACGACTTGCACCTGCGCCGGCACAAATGGACCCGGCTGGGCGCGTACGCGCAGTCGAAGCTCGCGGTCATGCTGTGGGGATTGGAGCTGGACCGCCGGTTGCGCGCCGCCGGGTCGCCGATCGTCACGCAGCTCACGCACCCGGGATGGGTCGCCTCGAATCTGTCGCAGCTCGGCGACTCGCCAGTGATGGCGGCGGCCCACAAAGCGGTCAAGGTCGTGGCCGACCGGCTGGCCAACGACATCGACGAGGGGGCGGCACCCACGCTGTACTGCATCAGCGAACCGGTGCCCCCGGGCAGCTACGTCGGGGTCACCGGCAGGTTCGGGCTGCGCGGCGGGCCGGTGCTGATCGGCCGGTCACCGGTGGCCTGCGACTATGACACGGCCGCTCGCCTGGTGGCCTTCGCCGAACAACAAACCGGCACGAAGCTGGAGGTATAGCCATGGGAGAACTCGACAACAAGGTCGCCGTCATCACCGGTGCGGCGCGCGGCCAGGGCCGCAGTCACGCCGTCGCCCTGGCCGAACAGGGCGCCGACATCATCGCGGTGGACATCTGCGCCGACATCGACGCGATTCCGTACCCGCTGGGGACCAAATCGGATCTCGACGAGACCGCGCGGCTGGTCGAAGCCACGGGCCGCAAGGTGGCGCCCGTCGTCGCCGACGTCCGCGACCTGCCGCAGCTCGAGGCCGCGGTGCAAAGCGGAATCGACGACATCGGCGAGGTGGACATCGTCATCGCCAACGCCGGAGTGGTGGCGATCGGCGACCCGGAAGCCCATTCCGAGCCCGTGTTCAACACGATCGTCGACACCAACCTCAAAGGCGTGTGGCACACGTTGTTGGCGACGGTCCCTTCGGTCATCCGCAAGGGGCAGGGCGGGTCGATCGTGCTGGTCAGCTCGTCGCAGGGGCTGACCGGCCGGGGCGGCGACGGCAGCGCGGCGATGTTCGCCTACGCCGCGTCCAAGCACGGGGTGGTGGGGTTGATGCGGTCAGCGGCCAATGCCTATGCGCCGCACAAGATTCGGGTCAACTCGGTGCATCCGAGCGGTGTCATGACGCCGATGATCCTCAACGACTTCGTCGTCAACCGAATGCTGGAGAACCCGAACCCGGCCGTCTCGCAGATGCTGCTGCCCGACGTGCCGCTGGTCGAGTCGCAGGACGTGACGGAAGCGGTGTTGTGGCTGGTCGGCCCCCGCGCCCGCTACGTGACGGGCGTGTCGATACCCGTGGACGCCGGGCACGTCGTGATGTAGCTGCGGTCTAGCCCGATGGTGGCGACCCGCCTGCGCCCGGCTGGGATGTTGCTGCCGCGTCCGCGGCAGCGCCCCTAGCCCCGGACGACCTTGCCGGCCTTGATGCAGGACGTGCAGACGTTCAGGCGCTGCTTGTTGCCGCCCGGTCGGGTGACAACGTGCACGGTCTGGACGTTGGGGTCCCACCGACGGCTGGTGCGGCGGTGGGAGTGCGACACCGACTTACCGAAGCCGGGGCCTTTCCCGCAGATGTCGCACACAGCGGCCATGGTTCAAGCTCCTCAAATCTCGGGGGTCCGGCTCGGCGGTCTCACACGTGGCCGGGACAGCCCGGGATGGCCGGGCCCAACCAGGATACCGATTGTCCTGGCAACCACCAAAACGATCGCCGCCGCTGTCGCCCGGTCTGGCTAGGCTCAATGGGTCGGATCGCCCCGCCGGCGGGTGGTGGTCACGGGCGCCCGTTGCCCGGGCCGCCGGGCTACGCTGGCGCCCACCGGGAGCTGGGTGTCGAGGAGGTGGGTAACACTGGGACCGTCGGAGCGTCTGCTGGACGCGATCACCTTGCGGGACTGGGCGCACACCGCCGTCAGCGACCTGATCACCCACATCGATGAGATCAACCGGCTCAATGTCTTCCCGGTTGCCGATTCCGACACTGGCGCGAACATGCTGTTCACCATGCGCTCGGCGCTGGCCGAGGCCAACGCGGGCATCAATGCCGAGGGCGGCTCGGCCTGCGTCGCCAGGACCGCCGCGGCGATGTCGGCCGGTGCGCTCAACGGCGCCCGGGGCAATTCCGGCGTGATCTTGTCCCAGATCCTGCGGGGGATCGCCGACGTCACCGCTCTCGCGGCCGCCGATTCCGGCGGTGAGCTGCCCCACATGGCTGCCGACGTCCTCGGGGCGTCGTTGCGGCGCGGCGTGGACCTGGTGATCGCATCGATGGGCGGGGACGAGGTCCCGGGGACCATCGTCTCGGTGCTGCGGGCCGCGGCGGACGCGGTCGGGGAGTGCGCCCAGGCCGGGGAAGGGCTCGCCCCGGCGATCATCGCCGCCGGCGATGCGGCGGTCGTGGCGCTGGAGAAGACACCCGAACAGCTCGACGTGCTCGCCGACGCCGGTGCGGTGGACGCCGGCGGGCGGGGCCTGCTGGTGCTGCTGGACGCCCTGCGCACCACGGTCACGGGCCAGGCGCCCGCCCGAACCGTCTACGAGTTGACGCCGCGGGCACCGCAACCGGAAGGCGCCGCCGAGCGGCCGGCACCGCAGTTCGAGGTGATGTACCGGCTGGACGGATGCGATCCGGCCGCGGCGGACGCGCTGCGCGACCGGCTCGGGGAACTGGGCGACTCCGTGGGCATCGCCGCCGCGCCGTCGTCGGCCGACTGCACCTACTCGGTGCACGTGCACACCGACGACGCCGGCGCCGCCGTCGAGGCGGGGCTGGAGGCGGGGCGGCTGAGCCGCATCGTGATCTCTGCGTTGAGCTCCGGCGGCACCGGGCTGCCGGCCGGCGGCTGGACACGGGAACGGGCGGTGTTGGCCGTGGTCGACGGCGACGGTGCCGCCGAGCTGTTCGGCGGCGAGGGCGCCTGTGTGCTGCAGCGCGACGCGGCCGCGGGCGAACCGGTCACCAACATCAGCGCCCACCAGCTGATGCGGGCGGTGGTCGACACCGGTGCCGCGCAGGTCATGGTGCTGCCCAACGGCTACGTGCCCGCCGAGGAGCTGGTGGCCGGGTGCACCGCGGCCATCGGGTGGGGTATCGACGTCGTGCCGATCCCGACGGGGTCGATGGTGCAGGGGCTGGCCGCGCTGGCCGTGCACGAAACCGGTCGGCAGGCGGTGGACGACGGCTACACGATGGCCCGCGCCGCCGGTGCGGCCCGGCACGCATCCGTGCGCATCGCCACCGAGAGCGCGTTGACCTGGGCGGGCCGCTGCCAGCCGGGCGACGGCCTGGGAATCGCGGGGGACGAGGTGTTGATCGTGGCCGCCGACGCGACCGCGGCCGCCATCGGCCTGCTCGACCTGTTGCTGGCCTCCGGCGGCGACCTGGTGACGGTGCTGGTCGGCGCCGAGATCGACACCGAACAGAACGCCGCGGCCGTGGGCGACATCCTGGAAAAACACATGCACGACCATCACCCGGGAACCGAACTCATCACCTACCGCACCGGCCATCGCGGTGATGCGCTTTTGATCGGGGTCGAGTAGCCGTGGCGGCGCTGGGCGACCGGCTGGACTTCGTGGTGGGCGCCAAGGCCGCCGACCAACTCGACGAGGAGTTCGGCATCCGGACCGTCGATGATCTGCTGCGCCACTATCCGCGCAGCTACACCGAGGGCGCGACCCGGTGGGACGCGGACGATCAACGCCCGCCGGCCGGCGAACACATCACCATCGTCGACACGATCATCGAAACCAAGACCTGGCCGATGAAGAAGACCCCGAAGAGGGTCTGCCACCGCATCACCCTCGGCGCCGGCCGCAACAAGGTGACCGCGACGTTCTTCAACGCGAACTATCTGAAGAAGGACCTGACCGAAGGCACCAAGGTGATGCTCTCCGGGGAGGTCGGATTCTTCAAAAACGTGATGCAGCTGACGCACCCGGCGTTCCTCATCCTCGACTCCCCGGACGGCAAGAACCGCGGCACCAGCTCCCTGAAGAACATCGCCATAGCCTCGCAAGCCACCACCGGCGAGGTGCAGATGGCGGCCTTCGAGCGAGCCTTCTTTCCGATCTATCCGGCGACCACGAAGTTGCAGAGCTGGGACATCTTCCGGTGCGTGCGCCAAGTACTCGACGTCCTGGATCCGGTGGACGACCCGCTGCCCGCCGACCTGCGCGGCCGTTACGGCCTGGTCTCCGAAGACCGGGCGTTGCGCGACATCCATTTGGCGGAAGACGAGGCGGCGCGGAGGCGGGCGCGGGAGCGCCTGACCTTCGACGAAGCCATCGGATTGCAGTGGGCGCTGGTCGCCCGGCGGCACAGCGAGCTGTCGGAATCGGGGCCCCCGGCACCACCGCGCCCCGACGGCCTGTCCGCAGAACTGTTGCGGCGGTTGCCGTTTGAGCTCACCGCGGGACAACGCGACGTGCTCGACGTGTTCGCGCAGGAGCTGTCGGCCACCCGGCCGATGAACCGCCTGCTCCAGGGTGAGGTCGGTTCGGGCAAGACCATCATCGCGGTGCTGGCCATGCTGCAGCTTGTCGACGCCGGTTATCAGTGCGCGTTGCTTGCCCCCACGGAAGTCCTTGCCGCCCAACACTTGCGGTCGATCAATCACGTGCTCGGCCCATTGGCGATGGCGGGCCAGCTCGGCGGCGCGGACAACGCGACCCGGGTCGCGCTGCTCACCGGTTCGATGACGGCGGCGCAGAAGAAGCAAGTCCGTGACGAGGTGGCAAGCGGTCAGGTGGGGATCGTCGTCGGCACGCATGCGCTGTTGCAGGACGCGGTGGAATTCCACAACCTGGGCATGGTGGTGGTCGACGAGCAACACCGGTTCGGTGTCGAACAGCGAGACCAGTTGCGCGTCAAGGCCCGTCCCGGCGTCACCCCGCACCTGCTGGTGATGACGGCGACACCGATACCGCGCACGGTCGCGTTGACCGTCTACGGCGACCTGGAAACCTCGACGCTGCGCGAGCTTCCGCGCGGACGACAGCCGATCACCAGCAACGTCATCTTCGTCAAGGACAAGCCCGCGTGGCTCGAGCGGGCCTGGCGGCGCATCATCGAAGAGGTCGCCGCCGGGCGTCAGGCCTACGTGGTGGCGCCGCGGATCGACGAGACCGACGATTCGGAGAAGCAGGAGCAGAACGTCAGACCGTCGGAGACCGCCGAGGGTCTCTACGCCCGGCTGCGTTCCGGCGAGCTGGCCAACCTGCGTCTTGGGATGATGCACGGGCGGTTGTCCGCCGACGAGAAGGACGCCGCGATGGCGGCCTTTCGGGCCGGTGAGATCGATGTGCTGGTGTGCACCACGGTCATCGAGGTTGGCGTGGACGTTCCCAACGCCACGGTGATGCTCGTGATGGACGCCGACCGCTTCGGCATCAGCCAGCTGCATCAGCTGCGCGGCCGCATCGGCCGCGGCCAGCATCCCAGCCTGTGCCTGCTTGCCAGCTGGGTTTCGCCGGAGTCACCGGCGGGCCGGCGGCTTTCCGCCGTCGCCGACACCTTGGATGGGTTCGCGCTCGCCGACCTGGACCTCAAGGAGCGCCGGGAGGGCGACGTCTTGGGCCGCAACCAGTCCGGTCGCGCGATCAATCTGCGCTTGCTCTCGTTGGCCGACCACCGCGACGTCATCGAGGCCGCGCGCGACTTCTGCGTGCGAGCCTATGCCGATAATCCGGCCAACCCCGAATTGGCTTTGCTGGCAGCGCCTTTCGTAACCACTGACCGGATCGAATACCTGGACAAGTCATGACCGCCGGCGACGATGCAGAGCGTAGCGATGAGGAGGAGTGGCACTTGTGAACCGCAAGGTGCTGCTGTGGTTGTCCGCGGTCGCGGCGCTCGCTCTGCTGGTGGCCTACCAGACGGTCGGATCCTCGACCGCCAGGCACGCCGCCGAATACGCTGCGCGCGCCGACGTTCCCACAGTGCAACCCGGCACCGACGTGCTCGCGGGCATCGCGGTGCTACCGCTGCGCGCACACCGGTACGACTACCGCAGGGCGGCGTTCGGCGATGCGTGGGACGACGACAACGACGCCCCGCTGGGGCACAACGGCTGCGACACCCGCGACGACATCCTCAACCGCGACCTCGTCGACAAGACGTATGTGTCGACCAAGCGGTGTCCGGACGCGGTGGCCACCGGCACCCTGCACGACCCGTATACCAACACAACCATCGCGTTTCAGCGCGGCGCCAAGGTCGGCGAGGCGGTGCAGATCGACCACATCGTCCCGCTCGCCTACGCGTGGGACATGGGCGCCTATGCCTGGCCGGCGGGCGAGCGGCTGCGTTTCGCCAACGATCCGGCCAACCTGCTGGCCGTCCAGGGACAGGCCAATCAGGACAAGGGCGACGCGCCGCCGGCGCTGTGGATGCCGCCGAATGCCGCCTTCGCCTGTCAGTACGCCATGCAGTTCATCGCCGTGCTGCGCGGCTATTCGATACCGGTGGACCAGCCGTCGACTCCGGTATTGCGGCAGGCGGCCGCCACCTGCCCGGCGGGCTAGGTCAGGTGCCGTCGTAGGTGTTCGGATCCGGGCGCAGCCGGGTGCCGTCGTTGAGCCCGTTGATGGCGTCCATGTGCTCGGCGGCCAACTCGAAGTCGAACACGTCGAGGTTCCCGGCGATGTGCTCGGGATTGGCGGACCGGAAGACGACCGCGTTGCCCAGCTGCAGGTTCCACCGCAGCAGCACCTGCGCCGGCGTCTTGCCGTACTCGCCGGCAACGGACGTCACCGTCGGGTTGTCGTTCAACTTGCCGAGCGCGAGCGGTGTGTAGGCCTGCGTAACCACGTTGTGTTCGGCGTTGGTCTTGCGCAGCGCTTCCTGGTTGAGCAGCGGGTGCAACTCGACCTGGTTGACGACCGGGGTCACAAAGCTCAGGTCGATGACGTCCGTCACGTGAACGTCGGTGAAGTTCGAGACGCCGATTGAACGCGCGAGCCCGTCCCCGCGGCACTGGATCAGCCCGCCAAAGGAATTCACGTACTCGCCGCGTGACGGGACCGGCCAGTGGATCAGGTACAGGTCGAGATAATCGAGCCCCAGCCGCTCCAGGCTCTCCTTGCAGGCCTCCATGGATCGCAGGAACCCGTGGTCGGCGGTGGCGAGTTTGGTGGTGACGAATAGTTCGGCACGCGGAATCCCGGAGGCCGCGATCGCGCGGCCCACGGCCGCTTCGTTGCCGTAGGCCGAGGCGGTGTCGATCAGCCGGCAACCCATCTCCAGCGCAGCCGAGACCGCGCGCTCGGTCTCGTCCTCCGACAAATCCGCGACGCCGAGACCAAGGACGGGCATCGTGTTTTCGTCATTAAGAGCTATGGAGGGCACGGCAACGCCCGATTCGCCAGCCAATGTATTCACCTGCCTATGAAATTGAACGTTCGTGGACCAAACCGGATGTCGTCATCGAGCGAGAAGATCGACGCCATTCCATCGGCGCGATATTACCGGGCTGCAAAGTACCACCTCGTCAAACACCGCGGAGGGGCGCAGTGATAACGGACCTGGTCCGCGTTTCGCATAATCGTCACCCGTAGTGTTGGTCACACGGCGCACCGGAACCGGCAACCGTCCTATCGGTCGTGCAGCGCCCGGCATCAACGGCACTGTTCGGCGGGCAGCGGACACCCGTCGGTCGTCGAGCGTTACGACGTTTTATTCGAGGGAGTATCCATGACCAAGAGCGTGCCAGCGCCGGACCTGCACCTTGGTGTGAAGCACACGCCCATGCGCCTGGCCAGTCGCATGCAGGGCGCGGTCTCCACGATCGGTGTCAAGGTCATTCCCTGGATCCCGACCCCCGCCAAGCGCGCGTTGTTCGGTGGCCGCTCGGTGACCATCGACGGCAACACGCTGGACCCCACGCTTCAGCTGATGCTCTCCGGTCTGCGCGCCGTCGGCATCGACGGCCTGGTCGTCGACGACGACCCGGGCGCGTCGCGCGCTCAGATGCGCCAGCTGTCGCTCGAGCTTCCCGGGCCGCAGATCCACGTCGACGTCGAGGAGCTATCGCTGCCCGGGCCCGCCGGCGAGATCCCGGCGCGGCACTACCGCCCCCCCAACGGCGCGTCCGCGCCCGTGCTGGTCTTCTACCACGGCGGCGGATGGTCGATCGGTGATCTGGACTCCTACGACGCGCTGTGCCGGCTGACGTGCCGTGACGCCGGCATCCACGTGCTGTCGATCGACTACCGGCTGGCTCCCGAGCATCCGGCGCCGGCCGCGATCGAGGACGCGTACGCCGCTTTCAGGTGGGCATACGAGTACGCCGGGGAACTCGGCGCCGCGCCCGGCCGGGTCGCGGTCGGCGGCGACAGTGCGGGCGGCAACCTGGCCGCCGTCGTCTGCCAACGGGCGCGCGACCAGGGTGACCCCGCCCCCGTGCTGCAGTGGCTGATCTACCCGCGGACCGACTTCACCGCGCAGACCCGTTCGATGGGCCTGTTCGCCCGCGGATTCCTGCTGACCAAGCGCGACATCGATTGGTTCGAGTCGCAGTACCTCAGGCGTTCGGGCATCGACCGGGCGGACCCGCAGGTTTCGCCGCTGCTGGCCGAATCGCTGGCCGGGCTGGCGCCCGCGCTGATCGCGGTCGCCGGTTTCGACCCATTGCGCGACGAAGGCGAGAGCTACGCGATGGCCCTGCAGGCCGCCGGGACCGCCGTCGATCTCCGGTGCATGGGGTCGCTGACGCACGGCTTCGCCAATCTGTTCCAGCTCGGCGGCGGTAGCGCGTCCGCGACCACCGAGTTGATTTCCGCGCTGCGGGCCCACCTGAGCCGGGTCTGACCTTTTGTGCGGTCGCCGCCGGTAATCTAGAGGCGCCCACGAACGAGTGACGTCCACCAACGAACGACACCCCGAGCACCGAAGGATCACGGAGACTGTGGCCGACAAATCCAAACGCCCCCCGCGCTTTGACATGAAGGCCGCCGACGGTAAATCGGGCCGACTCGTTCAGATCGGCGGGACCGCCGTCGTCGTCATCTTCCTCGTCGCGCTGGTCTCCTACATCGTGGTCACGCACCACAAGAAGACCGCAGCCATCGGCGCGGGCGACACGGTGCGGGTGACGTCGAGCAAGCTGGTCACCGAGCCCGGGACGAGCAACCCCAAGGCCGTGGTCACGTTCTACGAGGACTTCCTCTGCCCGGCCTGCGGCAACTTCGAGCGCACCTTCGGCCCGACGGTGTCCAAGCTCATCGACGTCGGGGCCATTGCGGCCGACTACTCCATGGTGTCGATCCTCGACAACTCCAGGAACCAGAATTATTCGTCGCGGGCGGGCGCCGCGGCCCTGTGCGTGGCCGACGAGTCCATTGACGCGTTCCGCCGATTCCACACCGCGCTCTACACCACCGACCTCCAGCCCAGC
This sequence comes from Mycobacterium sp. E2238, assembly GCF_001672665.1. Taxonomy (NCBI): domain Bacteria; kingdom Bacillati; phylum Actinomycetota; class Actinomycetes; order Mycobacteriales; family Mycobacteriaceae; genus Mycobacterium; species Mycobacterium sp. E2238. The sequence continues at coordinate 14,943 of NZ_LZKF01000259.1, forward strand.
GAACGCGGCACCAGCTTTCCCGACAACGCCCGGTTGATCGAGCTCGCGCGCGAGGCCGGCGTCGTGGGCAAGGTGCCCGATTGCATCAACAGCGGCAAGTACATCGCCAAGGTCACGGGGGAGGCGGCGGCCGCGAAGATCAACGCAACGCCGACCATCAAGATCAACGGCGACGATTACGACCCGTCAACGCCTGATGCGCTGGTCGCGAAGATCAAGAGCATCGTGGGCGACGTGCCGGGCATCGACGGCGCCGCGACCCCCGCGGCGACGTGACCACCCCGGTGTCAGCCCAAACCGCCGGCCTGACACCGGAATCGGGTCCCGAAGCGCGCGTGCCGGTGCCGAGCGCGTGGTGGGTGCTGATCGCCGGTGTGATCGGTTTGGTGGCCTCCGCGACGCTGACCGTGGAGAAGATCGACCTTTTGCTCAACCCGGCATACGTGCCGTCGTGCAACTTCAACCCGATCCTGTCGTGCGGTTCGGTGATGGTCACGCCGCAGGCTTCGGTGCTGGGATTTCCCAATCCGCTGCTGGGCCTTGGGGCGTTCACCGTAGTCGTCGTCACCGGGTTGCTGGCCGTGACCAAAGTGCCTTTGCCGCAATGGTATTGGATCGGATTGACGATCGGGCTGGTGATCGGGGCGGGGTTCGTGCACTGGCTGATCTACGAAAGCCTGTACAGCATCGGCGCCTTGTGCCCGTACTGCATGGTGGTCTGGGCGGCCACCATGACGCTGCTGGTGGTCGTTGCGTCGATTGTGTTCCGGCCGGCGCTGCAACGCCGGGGACGCGGTGTGGCATGGGTGCTGTACCAATGGCGGTGGTCCATCGCCGCGCTGTGGTTCACCGCGGTGTTTCTGCTGATCATGGCGCGGTTTTGGGACTATTGGTCGACGTTGCTGTAAGTGTTGGCGGGTGACCCGGATCATCGGCGGCGTGGCGGGCGGCCGGCGCATCGCCGTCCCGCCGCGAGGGACCAGGCCGACCACCGACCGCGTGCGTGAGTCGCTTTTCAACATCCTGACCGTGCGGCGTGAACTGAACGGCGTCGCGGTGCTCGACCTATATGCCGGTTCGGGCGCACTCGGATTGGAGGCGCTGTCGCGTGGCGCCGCCTCGGCGCTGTTCGTGGAATCGGATCAGCGCAGCGCTTCTGTCATCGCACGCAACATCGACGCGCTCGGTTTGCCCGGCGCGGCAGTCCGCCGCGGCGCGGTCGCGACCGTCCTGGCGGCCGGGACCGAGAGCCCGGTCGACCTCGTTCTGGCCGACCCGCCCTACGGCGTGGAGGCCGCCGAGGTGGAAGCCGCGCTGGCCGCTTTGGACGCCCACGGCTGGGCAGAGGCCGGAACCGTGGCGGTGGTGGAGCGGCCGGCGTCCGGCGCGCCGCTGACCTGGCCGGCCGGCTGGTCCGTGTGGTCGCCGCGCGTGTATGGCGACACCCGTTTGGAGATGGCCGAACGACTGTGAGGCGGGCGTGTACCGTCTGTCGTCATGAGTGGCGCGGTATGCCCGGGGTCGTTTGATCCGGTGACGTTGGGCCACATCGACGTCTTCGAGCGGGCGGCGGCTCAGTTCGACGAGGTGGTGGTGGCGATCCTGACCAATCCCGCCAAGAAGGGGATGTTTGAGCTCGACGAGCGGATCGCGATGATCAACGAGTCGACGACGCATCTGCCCAACCTGCGCGTCGAGGCCGGGCAGGGCCTGGTAGTCGACTTCGTCAGGTCGCAGGGGATGACCGCCATTGTGAAAGGCCTGCGCACCGGTACCGACTTCGAATACGAGCTGCAGATGGCGCAGATGAACAAGCACATCGCCGGCGTCGACACGTTTTTCGTCGCGACGACGCCCCGGTATTCGTTCGTGTCGTCGTCGTTGGCCAAAGAGGTCGCGCTGTTGGGCGGCGACGTCTCGGAACTACTGCCCGAACCGGTCAATCGCCGCCTGCGCGAAAAGCTTGCCGGCCGCTCCTGAAGCTTTGCACCGCAAACGCACACTCGCGCAATCGCTTTGCGCCGACAGCTAGTGGCACTCGTGATCGTGGTCGTGCCCACCGTCGGGGGAGCCGCCCATCATCCGCGCCATCGGGACTCCGCCCGTCGCGACGAACCGGACCACCAGAATGGCCGCGACGGCAAGGAAGGCGATGTTCAGCCAGGTCGTATAGTTCCACGAAATCGTCGCTTCCATTACCGTGGCGTTGCGCTGTTTCGGAATGAGACTCGTTGCGCCGAAGAGCAACTCGACCAGATAGCCCGCGGCGACCATGGCGGCGTAGAACGTGCCCAGCAGCGTCAGCATCATCCTGGTGCCGTAGTACTTGCGGTAGATGTTCAGGATCGGCACGATCAGCAGGTCGGCGTAAATGAACGCGATCACGCCGCCGAAACTGATGCCCCCGTTCCACAGCACCGCCGCCAACGGGACATTGCCGATCGAGCAGACGAACGACGCGATGGCCACGATCGGTCCCACCAGGGGTCCCCAAATCGCCGACCATCCGGGGTGGTCGGCCAAAAAGAAGACCTGCCAGAACTTTTCGGGCACCCAGGCCGCGATGGCCCCCGCGATCAACAAGCCCAGCACGAGGTCGCGCAGGATCGCCAACCACTCCATCGCGAAGACGTGTGAGACGGAGGTGAAGCCCTCCGCGGAAAACAGCCGGCGAGCGAACGGGCCCTGCTTCTTGATGGACATGTCCATGGCGGCATGGCCTTCCATCGAGCCGGCGATCCCGCGGTCGGCCTGCTCGCGGGCGGCATCGATGAGGCGCGAGCGCACGAACAGCCGGAACAAGACGGCGAGCACCACGATCATCAGCGGGCCCCCGACGAACTCCGCGGCGGTGAACTGCCAGCCCATCAGCAGGGCCAGGATGATGCCCGGTTCCACCACCAGGTTGGTGGAACCGATCTCGAATGCCATGGCTGCGGTGAAGCTGGCGCCTTTGCGGAAGAGGGATCGGGCCAACGCCACCGCGGCGTACGAGCATGACGACGATGCCGCGCCGAGGCCGGCGGCCAGCGCCAGGGTGCGGGGTCGGTCGTCGCCCAGCAGCGCCACGATGGTCGAGCGCCGCACCACCGCCTGCACCACCGCCGAAAGGGCAAAGCCCAGGATCAGCGCCCAGAGGATCTCCCACGTCATAGACCCCGCCACCGCCAAGGCGTGTCCGACCGCTGCTAGCACGAGTTCTCATCCTCCCCGTCGGTTGGCTGGGCCCCCAAACTTATACCCCCCCGGGGTATTGGTCAAGCGCTGCGAAGTGCGCTGGCCAGCGCCTCGGGCCACCGCGATCCCTAGAATGGCCGCAACAGGTGCGGCCAAACTTGGCGGCACGGACGGGCGTTTCGATGCATTTCACCGATGACCACGAGTCCGCGGCGGGGTTTCTGCGGTGTTTTGCGTCGTTGTCGCGGCCAAATGTCCGACACACCGCCTCGCCACCGCTGTCACAAAGGCAACACCAGGCACACTGGTAACAACACGTTTTTGCAGACGCCAGGAGGAAATGGCCGTGTACAGAGTCTTTGAAGCGCTCGACGAATTGAGCGCCATCGTTGAAGAAGCACGCGGCGTTCCGATGACGGCCGGCTGCGTGGTGCCGCGCGGTGACGTGCTGGAACTGATCGACGACATCAAGGATGCGATCCCCGGCGAGCTGGATGACGCCCAGGACGTGCTCGACGCGCGCGACTCGATGCTGCAGGACGCCAAGTCGCACGCCGACTCCATGGTTTCTTCGGCGACCACCGAGTCGGAGTCGATGCTCAACCACGCCCGCGCGGAGGCCGACCGGCTGTTGTCTGACGCGAAAGCGCAGGCCGACCGCATGGTGAGCGAGGCGCGCCAGCACAGCGAGCGGATGGTCGGCGAGGCGCGCGAGGAGTCGATGCGCATCGCCACGGCGGCCAAACGCGAGTACGAGGCCAGCGTCGGCCGGGCGCAGGCCGAGGCCGACCGGCTGCTCGAGAACGGCAACATCTCCTACGAGAAGGCCGTGCAGGAGGGCATCAAGGAGCAGCAGCGCCTGGTGTCGCAGAACAGCGTGGTGGAGGCGGCCAATGCCGAGGCCACCCGCCTCATCGACTCGGCGCACGCCGAGGCCGATCGGTTGCGCGGTGAATGCGACATCTACGTCGACAACAAGCTCGCCGAGTTCGAGGAATTCCTCAACGGCACCCTGCGCTCGGTCGGGCGCGGTCGTCACCAACTCCGGACGGCGGCCGGTACGCACGACTACGCGGTGCGCTAGCGCGTCAACCGGGCCGCCGCGCCCTGGAAATATGCGGTTCGGGCCGTAGGATTTCTGATATGACGCGGCAGCACAGCACCACCTCGCAGCGCCATCTGAGCTCGCCGATGACGATTGACATCGCCCGGCTCGGGCGGCGCCCCGGGGCGATGGTGACCCTGCGGAAGGCTGTACCCGCGCCGTCGCGCATCGGGCTGGACATGATCGCGATCGAGGCGGGCGCTCCGTTGGAACTCGACCTGCAAGTTCAGTCGGTCTCCGAGGGCGTATTGGTGACGGGCACGGTGGATGCGCCGACCGCCGGCGAATGCTCCCGTTGCCTGACCCCGGTCAAGGGGCACGTGCAGGTCCGGTTGACCGAACTGTTCGCCTACCCCGACAGCACGACCGAGGCGACCACCGAGGAAGACGAGGTTGGTCACATCGTCGACGACATCATCGACCTCGAGCAGTCGATCGTCGACGCCGTCGGACTGGAGCTGCCGTTCGCACCCCTGTGCACGCCCGACTGCCCCGGGCTGTGCCCCGAATGCGGTGTTGCCCTCGCGACCGAGCCGGACCATCAGCACGACCGCATCGACCCGCGGTGGGCCAAGCTGGCGGGAATGTTCCCCGAGCCGCCGCGGGGTGAGCAGTGACGTCACGGCAAGACCTGCTCGATGCCCTCGGGGTCGAGCTGCCCGACGAACTGCTCTCGCTCGCGTTGACGCACCGCAGCTACGCCTACGAGCACGGCGGGCTCCCGACCAACGAACGCCTGGAATTCCTCGGTGACGCGGTGCTCGGCCTGACCGTCACCGACGAGCTCTACCATCGGCATCCCGACCGTTCGGAAGGCGACCTGGCCAAGCTGCGGGCCAGCGTCGTCAACACTCAGGCGCTGGCCGATGTCGCGCGCAAGCTGTCCGCGGACGGCCTGGGCGTTCACCTCTACCTCGGGCGCGGGGAAGCCAACACCGGCGGCGCGGACAAGTCGAGCATCCTGGCCGACGGCATGGAATCGCTGCTGGGCGCCATCTACCTGCAGCACGGCATCGACAAGGCCCGCGAAGTGATCCTGCGGTTGTTCGGCGCGCTGCTGGACGCCGCGCCGACCCTGGGCGCCGGGCTGGACTGGAAGACCAGCCTGCAGGAGCTGACCGCGGCACGCGGCATGGGTGCGCCGTCCTACGTCGTCACCTCCACCGGCCCGGACCACGACAAGGAATTCACCGCCGTCGTCGTCGTGATGGACACCGAATACGGCTCCGGGGTGGGGCGCTCCAAGAAGGAAGCCGAGCAAAAGGCCGCGGCGGCCACCTGGAAAGCGCTGGAAGTGCTGGACACCGCGGGACAGTCGTCCGCCTGACGTCGTGGTGATGACCCGTCCCCCGCAAGCGGGAGGTGCCCCCATCGCCCGGCTTCGCCGCGCTTGCGATCATCACTAGATGCCCGAGCTGCCCGAAGTCGAGGTGGTGCGCCGCGGCTTGCAGTCCCGCGTGGTGGGCAAAACGATCACGGCCGTCCGGGTGCACCACCCGCGCGCCGTGCGCCGTCACGAGGCCGGGCCCGCCGATCTAACCGCCCGGCTGCTCAACGCCCGGATCACCGGCACCGATCGGCGGGGCAAGTACCTGTGGCTGATGCTCGACGGTCCGGACCAGCCCGACACCGCGCTCGTCGTGCACCTCGGCATGAGCGGGCAGATGCTGCTGGGGGAAGTGCCGCGCGCCGACCACGTCCGCATCTCCGCGCTGCTCGACGACGGGACCGTGCTGAGCTTCGCCGACCAACGCACCTTCGGTGGGTGGATGCTTGCCGATCTGGTGAGCGTGGACGGCAGCGTCGTGCCGGTCCCCGTCGCGCACCTCGCCCGTGACCCGCTGGACCCACTCTTCGACCGCGATGCTGTCGTTAATGTCTTGCGGCGCAAGCATTCCGAGATCAAGCGACAGCTCCTGGACCAGACGGTGGTTTCGGGCATCGGCAACATCTATGCCGACGAGGCGCTGTGGCGGGCCAAGGTCAACGGCGCGCGGATCGCCGCCGGGTTGAGCCGCCGCCAGCTGGCCGCCGTCCTGGACGCCGCGGCCGACGTGATGCGCGACGCGCTGGCGCAAGGCGGGACGTCGTTCGACTCGCTGTACATCAACGTCAACGGTGAATCCGGTTACTTCGACCGGTCGCTGGACGCCTACGGCCGCGAGGGGCAGAACTGCCGGCGCTGCGGCGCGGTGATGCGGCGGGAGAAGTTCATGAACCGGTCGTCGTTCTACTGCCCGAAATGTCAGCCGCGGCCGCGGGTTTGACGCCCACTCGAGCGGGCCTACGGCGGATCAGTCGAAGATGTCCCGTCGGGCGGACCCCGGGGGCAAGGCCGGGTCGACAAACCACTCGCGCGGAAACAGCACGCCGAACGCCTGGGGCGGCAGTCGAAGCAGGACCCCGTATATACGGGCGGCCACACTGGAATCGCCGATCTGCGAGCGGTGGGCGGCGAACGCGTCTCGCTTCTGGCGCGCGAACCCGAAGACGTCGATGCGGTGGGTGATGCTTGCCCGCGGCGCGTACGCGGTGCGCGCAATGTCCGGCTCGTAGGGCGCCGGCAGCCGCAGCAGACCGGCGAGCTGGCCGACGCGCACAAGTAATTCGCGCGGCATCGTCGCCTCCAGCACACGCGGGGTCGCCGCGAGCTGGGCGCCCCGCTTGCCAACGTGATGCACCTGCACGTGATCCCGGTGGCCGTAGCCGCCGTTGGGCTCGTAGCTGAGCAGGATGTCCGCGTCTTCCTCGCTGAGTATCGCGGCGAGCCGCTGCGCCGCCTCCTCGACGTTTGCTCGCCCGAAGCGGACCCGTCCGGGCGGATCCGGGTAGAACACCGGGCCATAACCGCTATCGGCATAGCCGAGGCACTCAACCCGCTGCGCCCCCAAAATGTCTGCGCTCGAACGTAATTCGTCCAGCCGGAAATCGCTTTCCGCGTTGTGCACGCGCCCATCGGTCGCGCTGACGACGACCACGCGATGCCCGCCTGCCGCCGCCCGAGCGATAGTGCCTCCGGTGAGGATTACCTCGTCGTCCGGATGTGCGTGGAATGCGACCACGGTGGCCATGAAACGCAGTATGCCCGCGGCGCACGGTACGCACCGCCCGGTAAAAAGTAGGGCATGACCGAACTCTGGGTGGAGCGCACGGGATCGCGCCGTTACACCGGATACAGCTCGCGCGGTGCGCAGGTCCTCATCGGCTCGGAGGACGTGGAGGGCGTGTTCACCCCCGGCGAGCTGCTGAAGATCGCCCTCGGCGCGTGCAGCGGGATGTCCAGCGACCAGCCGCTCGCCCGCCGGCTCGGCGACGACTACAAAGCGGTGGTCAGGGTGTCCGGTGACGCCGACCGCGAACGCGAGGTCTACCCGATGCTGGAAGAGACGCTCGAACTCGACCTGTCCGGACTCTCCGCGGAGGAGAAGGAGCGGCTGCTGGTGGTCGTCGAGCGGGCGATCGACCTGGTCTGCACCGTGGGGCGCACGCTGAAAGCCGGCACGCAGGTGAACTTCAAGGTCGCCGATGTCGGATCCTGACGTCCGGCTCACCGCCTGGGTGCACGGGACGGTCCAGGGAGTCGGCTTTCGCTGGTGGACGCGCTCCCGGGCGCTCGAGCTCGGGCTCACCGGCTATGCGGCCAACCAGGCCGACGGCCGCGTCCTGGTGGTCGCTCAGGGGCCGCGAGAGGCCGGCGAGAAGCTCCTGGCGCTGCTGGAAGGCGGCGAGTCGTGGCCGTCCCGGCCGGGCCATGTCGAGAAGGTCGTCGCCGACTGGTCGCAGCCGCAGGAACGATACGAAGGCTTCGTCGAGCGCTGACGCCGTGATAGCGCCGGCGCTATCGCGTCGCAGCGCCCAGCATCGCTTCCGTTCCCGTGACTGATGTGGTCACTGTGGCCAGTGCGTCGACTGTGTTCAGCGGCCGTATTTCGACCCCGGCGACACCCCGCGGTGCGGGCAGCACGGGCGATTTGAGCGGTAGTCTGGCTCGCCGTGTACCTCAAGAGTCTGACGCTGAAGGGCTTCAAGTCCTTCGCATCGCCGACGACTCTGCGTTTCGAGCCGGGCATCACCGCGGTCGTCGGGCCCAACGGTTCCGGTAAATCCAACGTCGTCGACGCCCTGGCCTGGGTGATGGGGGAGCAGGGAGCAAAGACCCTGCGCGGCGGCAAGATGGAAGACGTCATCTTCGCCGGCACCTCGTCGCGTGCCCCACTGGGCCGCGCCGAAGTCACCGTCACCATCGACAACTCCGACAACGCGCTGCCGATCGAATACTCGGAGGTGTCGATCACCCGGCGCATGTTCCGTGACGGCGCCAGCGAATACGAAATCAACGGTGCCAGTTGCCGTTTGATGGATGTGCAAGAGCTGCTGAGCGATTCCGGGATCGGCCGTGAGATGCACGTCATCGTGGGGCAGGGCAAGCTCGACGAGATCCTGCAGTCGCGACCCGAAGACCGGCGCGCCTTCATCGAAGAGGCCGCCGGTGTGCTCAAGCACCGCAAGCGCAAGGAGAAGGCGCTCCGCAAACTCGACGCGATGTCGGCGAACCTGGCCCGGCTCACCGACCTGACCACCGAGCTGCGCCGCCAGCTCAAACCGCTGGGCCGCCAGGCCGAGGTGGCCCGTCGCGCCCAGACCATCCAGGCCGACCTGCGTGACGCCCGGTTGCGGCTGGCCGCCGACGACCTGGTCAGCCGGCAGGTGCAGCGCGACGCCATCTTCGAGGCCGAGGCCGCCATCCGCCGCGAGCACGACGAGGCCGCCGCCCGCCTGGCCCTGGCGTCCGAGGAGCTGACCGCGCACGAGGCGGCGGTGGGCGAACTGTCGGTGCGCGCCGAATCCGTCCAGCACACCTGGTTCGGGCTGTCCGCGCTGGCCGAACGGGTCGCCGCGACGGTCCGCATCGCCAGCGAACGCGCCCAACATCTCGATGTGGAACCGGCGCCGCCCAGTGACAACGACCCCAGAAAGCCTGAAGAGCTGGAAGCGGAGGCCGAGCGGGTAGCCGTCGCCGAGCGGCAGCTGCTGGCCGAATTGGCCGAGACACGCACGCGGCTCGATGCCGCCCGGGCCGAACTGGGCGAGCGTGAACGCGAGGCCGCCGAGGCCGACCGGGCCCACCTGGCTGCGGTGCGGGCCGAGGCGGACCGCCGGGAGGGCCTGGCGCGGCTGGCCGGTCAGGTGGAGACCATGCGGGCGCGCGTCGAATCGATCGACGACAGCGTCGCGCGGCTGTCCGAACGCATCGAGCAGGCCGCCGCCCGCGCGCAGCAGTCCAAGGCGGAATTCGAAACCGTGCAGGGACGCGTCGGCGAACTCGACCAGGGTGAGGTGGGCCTGGACGAGCACCACGAGCGCACCGTGGCCGCGTTGCGGTCGGCCGACGCGCGCGTCGCCGAACTGCAATCCGCCGAACGTGACGCCGAACGCCGGGTGGCCTCGCTGCGGGCCCGCATCGACGCGCTGTCGGTCGGGCTGGAGCGCAAGGACGGCGCGGCTTGGCTCACCGAAAACCACTCTCAGGCAGGGCTTTTCGGGCCGATCGCCAAGCTGGTCAAGGTCCGCCCCGGCTATGAGGCGGCGCTGGCCGCGGTGCTGGGATCGGCGGCCGACGCGCTGGCCGCCGAGAGCTTCGGCGCGGCCCGCTCCGCCGTCGCCGCCCTCAAACAGGCCGACGGCGGCCGCGCGGCGCTGGTGCTCGGTGACTGGCCCGCCGACCACCCCGCAGCGCGCGACACCCTGCCGGGCGCCGCCCTGTGGGCGCTGGACCTGATCGAAGCGCCCGCGCGGCTGCGCGGAGCCATCACGGCGATGCTCTCGGGGGTCGCGGTGGTCGACGACCTGGATCAGGCGCTCGAGCTGGTCGCGGCGCGACCGCAGTTGCGCGCGGTCACCCTCGACGGCGACCTGGTGGGCGCGGGCTGGGTGAGCGGGGGCTCCGACCGCAAGCTGTCCACGCTCGAGGTGACTTCGGAAATCGACAAGGCCGGCAGCGAGCTGGCCGCCGCGGAAGCGCAGGTCGCCCAGCTGACCGCGGCGCTCTCCGGCGCGCTGACCGAGCAGGCCGCCCGCCAGGACTCCGCTGAGCAGGCACTGGCCGCGCTCAACGAGTCCGACACCGCGATCTCGGCGATGTATGAGCAGCTGGGCCGGCTTGGGCAGGAAGCGCGCACGACCGAAGACGAGTGGAACAGGCTGCTGCGGCAGCGCGAGGAGCTCGAATCCGGCCGCGCGCAGACGCTCGAGGAAGTCACCGAACTGGAGAACCGGCTGCGCAACGCTCAAGAGACGCAGCACGTGGACGCGGAAGAACCCAGCCATGCGGAGGTCCGTCAGCGGATCGCCGCCGCCGCGGAGGCCGCCCGCAGCGCCGAGGTGGAGGCCCGGTTGGCGGTGCGGACCGCCGAGGAGCGGGCCAATGCGGTGCGCGGGCGCGCGGATTCGCTGCGCCGTGCCGCGGCCGCCGAACGCGAGGCGCGGGTGCGGGCTCAACAGGCTCGCGAGGCGCGGCTGCGCGCGGCCGCCGTCGCCGCCGCGGTGGCCGACGCCGGCCGCCTGCTGGCGCAGCGGCTGGGCGGGGTGGTCGCCGCGGCGTCGAAGATCCGCGACGCGTTGGCGGCCGAACGCCAGGAGCGCGCGACCGCGATGGCGGCGGTGCGCGAAGAGGTCAACGCGTTGAGCGCCCGGGTGGCCACCCTCACCGACTCGCTGCACCGAGACGAGGTGGCCAACGCGCAGGCGGCCATGCGCATCGAGCAACTCGAGCAGATGGTGCTCGAGCAGTTCGGAATGGCGCCGTCCGACCTGATCGCCGAGTACGGACCGGACGTGGCCCTGCCGCCGACCGAGCTCGAGATGGCGGAATTCGAGCAGGCCCGGGAACGCGGTGAGCAAGTGGTCGCGCCCGCCCCGATGCCGTATGACCGGGCCACCCAGGAGCGGCGGGCCAAACGCGCCGAGCGGGAACTGGCGGAGCTGGGCCGGGTCAACCCGCTGGCGCTGGAGGAGTTCGCCGCACTGGAGGAGCGCTACAACTTCCTGTCCACGCAACTCGAGGACGTCAAGGCGGCCCGCAAGGACCTGCTCGACGTCGTCGCCGACGTCGATGCCCGCATCCTGCAGGTGTTCAGCGACGCCTTCGCCGACGTGGAACGCGAATTCTCCGAAGTCTTCACCGTGCTGTTCCCCGGCGGCGAGGGCAGGCTGCGACTCACCGATCCGGACGACATGCTCACGACCGGCATCGAGGTGGAGGCCCGTCCGCCCGGCAAGAAGATCACCCGGCTCTCGTTGCTGTCCGGTGGCGAAAAGGCGCTGACCGCGGTGGCGATGCTGGTGGCCATCTTCCGCGCCCGCCCGTCGCCGTTCTACATCATGGACGAGGTGGAGGCCGCGCTCGACGACACCAACCTGCGCCGGCTGATCAGCCTGTTCGAGCTGCTACGGGCCCGGTCGCAGCTGATCATCATCACGCACCAGAAGCCGACGATGGAGGTCGCCGACGCGCTGTACGGCGTCACCATGCAGGGCGACGGCATCACCGCGGTCATCTCACAGCGGATGCGCGGGCAGCAGGTGGAGCAGCTGGTCTCGAGTTCCTAGCACCCGCGCCGGGGGCTCGCTCTCCCGCGGCTGAAACAATGTCAGCGTGTCCCAAGGTCTTTGGATCGCCATCGCGGTCGTCGCTGTCCTGGTTGTCATCACGGCGCTGGTCCTGGGCCTGGTGCGGTACCGCCGCCGGCGGATCAGCTTCACGGCCAAGCCGGAACCCGGCGCGATCGACCGGTCGGGCGGCTACACCGCGTCGTCGGGCATCACCTTCAGCCAAACCACAAGGGCCGATTTGGGGGCCGATCGGCTCGACACCACCGGCCTGCCCGCGGTAGGCGACGACGCCACCATTCCTCGCGACGCACCGCGGCGCACCATTTCGGAGGTCGAACTCCCCGAACCGGAGACCCTGGAGACCCCGCCCCCGCCGCCGGCGGATCAGCTTCACGGCCAAGCCGGAACCCGGCGCGATCGACCGGTCGGGCGGCTACACCGCGTCGT
>NZ_LZKF01000260.1:0-28403 GCF_001672665.1 Mycobacterium sp. E2238
GCCCACGGCGGGGCGGCGCCCAAGCCGGCCGGCCCGCCGAACGCGGCGGCCCCCAAGCCGCCGGGTCCGGCCGCGGGCGGCTGAGCCGCCACACGGCCCCGATCCTGCGCGCCTACACTCGGCGGTGATGTCTCGTCATGACACTGCCGATTTGAGCGCAGCAATCCGCACCGCACTGGGGAAGGTGATCGACCCCGAACTACGCCGCCCGATCACCGAACTCGGGATGGTCAAGAGCATTGACACCGAGCCCGACGGTGCCGTGCACGTGGCGATCTACCTGACCACCGCCGCCTGCCCGAAGAAGACCGAAATCACCGATCGGGTCACCGACGCGGTCTCCGACGTTCCGGGCACCGGCGCGGTGAAGGTGACCCTGGACGTGATGAACGACGAGCAGCGCACCGAATTGCGCAAGCAGTTGCGCGGCGATGCCCGCGAGCCCGTCATCCCCTTCGCCCAGCCAAACTCGCTGACGCGGGTCTATGCGGTCGCGTCCGGGAAGGGCGGAGTGGGCAAGTCCACCGTCACGGTCAACCTCGCCGCCGCGATGGCGGCCCGCGGACTGTCGGTCGGCGTACTGGACGCCGACATCCACGGCCACTCCATCCCCCGGATGATGGGCACCAGCGACCGGCCGACCCAGGTCGAGTCGATGATCCTGCCGCCGATCGCCCACGAGGTGAAGGTCATCTCGATCGCCCAGTTCACCGAGGGCAACACACCCGTGGTGTGGCGCGGGCCCATGCTGCACCGGGCGTTGCAACAGTTCCTGGCCGACGTCTATTGGGGCGACCTGGATGTCCTGTTGCTGGACCTGCCGCCGGGCACCGGCGACATCGCCATCTCGGTGGCTCAGCTGATCCCGAGCGCCGAGCTCATGGTCGTGACGACGCCGCAGCTGGCCGCCGCCGAGGTCGCCGAGCGGGCGGGCAGCATCGCGATGCAAACCCGGCAGCGCGTCGCCGGCGTGGTGGAGAACATGTCGGGCCTCACGCTGCCGGACGGCTCGACGATGCAGGTGTTTGGTGAGGGCGGCGGACGTCAGGTGGCCGACCGCTTGTCCCGAGCAGTCGGTGCCGACGTGCCGCTGCTGGGTCAGATCCCGCTGGACCCCGCGCTGGTGGCCGCGGGCGATTCGGGCACCCCGATCGTTCTGAGCGCCCCCGACTCCCCGGCGGGCAAGGAGCTGCGCAGCGTGGCCGACAACCTGTCATCGCGACGGCGTGGATTGGCGGGTGTGTCGCTCGGACTCGATCCGACGCGGCGTTAGGTCTGACGGAGTCGACCGACTAGGTCGCGTCGGCGTCGAAGGGCGCCGGGCCTTCCACGGGCCGTGGCGCGGGAACCGGTGGCGCTGGCGGATGGCCATTCGCCGGCCTGTCGAAGTTCCCGGTGAGGAAGGAATCGTCGCCGTCCAGCAGGTGCTTGGTCAGCGCGGCGCGCGGCGTCATCCCCCGCAGCCTCTGCAACTCGCTCAGCGGAACCCGCAGATCGTCGAACTCGGGCCCGAGGTCTTCGCGCAGCTGAGTGGTCACCCCACTGAGGTAGTCACGGGCCTGCCGCAGCGCGGTCGACGTCCAGCGGATGGCCCCGGGAAGCCGCTCCGGCCCGAGGACCACCAGCCCGACCACGACGAGGACCAGGATGTGCTCCCAGCTCAGGCTGCCGAACATCTAGCTGCCGTCGGGATCGGGCTTGACGGTCAGGGTGACATGCCGGCCGTCGCGGACGACCTCGATCGGCGAGTCCTGGCCGATGGTCAGCTGGCGCACGGCGACGACGAACTCGTCGGAGTCGGCGACCCCGCGGTTACCGACCTTGACGATGACGTCGTTCTCCAGGATGCCGCCCTTCTGCGCGGGGCTGCCCGCCTTCACGTTGGCAACCTGGGCGCCGGAGGCGATGGCGTTGCTCACCGACCGGGTGCTGATCCCGAGCGTCGGGTGCACGATCTTGCCGTCTTTGATAAGCGTGTCGGCCACCGTCTTCGCCTCGTCGATCGGGATGGCGAAGCCCAGCCCACTTGCACTGTCGGACAAGGACTTACCCGCGGTGTTGATGCCGATCACCTGCGAATCCATGTCGATCAGCGGGCCTCCGGAGTTGCCGTGATTGATCGATGCGTCGGTCTGCAGAGCGTCGATGACGGTGTCGGTGTCGGAGCCCTCCCCCGACAACGGGACGGGACGGTGCAGCGCACTGATGATGCCGTGGGTCACGGTGCTGCGCAGTCCGAGCGGCGCACCCGCCGCAAGGACCTCGTCGCCGACGCGCACCTTGTCCGAGTCACCGAACCGGGCCACGCTCAGATTGTCGACGTTGTCGACCTTGAGCACGGCAAGGTCGGTCTTGGGGTCGCGCCCCACCAGATTGGCGGGCACTTCCTTGCCGTCGTTGAACACCACGGTCGTCTTGAACTGGCTGGGGTTGTTGGCCGCCTCGGAGATCACGTGGTTGTTCGTGATGATGTAGCCGCGACCGTCGACCACGACGCCGGAGCCCTGCAAGCCCTCTTGGTCGCTCTTGGACTCGATGGTCACCACCGCGTTGGCGGTCGCCGCGGCCACCTTGGCGAAGCGACCCGCCGGCCCTTCACCGTTGCCGTTGGTCGACAGCGTCACCTTCGAGGTGGTGAACGCCTCGGCGACCTCGGCCGTCTTGCGGCCGACCACCCCGCCGATCACCCCGATGAGCAGCGCGATTAGCAGCAAGACCAGCAGCGCCAGGTAAGACACCTTGCCGCCGAACAGCACGTCGCGCACACCGAGCTTGCCGCCGTAGCCCCGGGGCCCCCGCGGTCCCGATGGGGCGACCGCCGGAGTGCCCAGCGCCGCGGCCGCCGACGGGTCTCGCCAGGGATCGTCGAGCTCGTCGGGCTCGGCACCGTTTTTCTCGGCGGCCAGCGCACCGGCGTCGACGGGGTGGCGCTGCAGCGAGTCGGGGCTGCCGACCGGGCGACTGAACGCCTCTTGAAGGACCGGATCGGCCGGTTCTTCGTGCGGGCGGAAGTCGGCCTGGTCGCGATACTTCTGTGGGCGGACGCGGTCGGCCACGAAGGATCCGCGCAGCCCGTCGGGACGGCTGAACAGTTGACGCGATGCGGGGTCGACCGGCGGGCGGGAGATGGGGCGCGGCGCTAAGCGGTTGCCGCTGTTCTTGCCGCTGTCGTTGCCTTGATCGGAGGTCACGTTACCCCTTTGGATCCTCTTCTTGAGCGCTCGAACTAGCCCATCACCGGGCGATACACCCGACACCGTTCGTGTCCACCCTAGTATCCACGGTTCGGCGCTGGCCGCTCATGAGCGCACGGGCGGGGTGCGCAAATTTCGGCGAGATCAACCATGGGGACTTCGGCGAGAGGGTGTCGAGCTACGGGCGCTTGCGCTGCTCACGGGCGTCGCGCTCAGCAAAACGGTCGGACGCCCGGGTGGTCATGTCATCGGGCGATTCGTAGGGAATCTCGGCGAGCATCCCGAGCAGCGCGCTGGGGATACGGATCGGGTGCGAGTCGCGCAGCGCCGCACGGGCGCGGCTCTGATCGTCTACCTCGGCCGCGCACTCCGGGCACAGCGACAGGTGGTGCGCCGCGCGAAGGTGCGCGTTCATCCGCAGCTCACCGTCGACGAACGCCGCGATGGCTTCGACGGAAAGGTGCTCGGTCGAACCGAACTGGCGCGGCGCGCCGACGGGCGCATCGCTCTGGGAGGCGAACTGTGCGGGAAGCCAGGAGAACGCGCGGCGGAAGAGGTGTCCTCCTCGATCGGGCATCACCGGGTCCTTTCGTAGCGCCTACCCCTCGAATGTAGCGCGAGGGGTGCGCAATAGCGCATCTCAAGACCACAAAACTGCCGGCTCACATCCGGGCGGCGACCCGAACGTGTCGGTTCGGGCGTTCGCCGGCTACGCCGACTCTGCGTGCAGCGCCCCCTGGCCGGCACCGGGGTGGGCGGCCAGGTAGTCGCGCAGCGCCTGACGTCCGCGGTGGATGCGGCTGCGCACGGTCCCGAGCTTCACGCCCAGCGTCGCGCCGATCTCCTCGTAGGACAGGCCCTCGATGTCGCACAGCACGACCGCGGCGCGGAACTCCGGGGGCAGCGAATCCAAAGCCGCCTGCAGATCCGGCCCGAGCCGTGAATCGTGGTAGATCTGCTCGGGGTTGGGCTCGTCCGCGGGCACCCGTTCGTAATCCTCGGGCAGCGCCTCCATCCGGATGCGGGCGCGCCGGCGGACCATGTCGAGGAACAGGTTGGTGGTGATGCGGTGCAACCAGCCTTCGAACGTGCCGGGCTGATAGTTCTGCACCGACCGGAAAACCCGGATGAAGGTCTCCTGAGTGAGGTCCTCGGCGTCGTGCTGATTACCGGAGAGGCGGTAGGCCAGCCGGTACACCCGATCGGCGTGCTGACGCACAAGCTCGTCCCACGAGGGCATCGTGGACTTGTCCCCGGTCGCGTCGAATACCGCGGTGCCTTGCAAGCCGTCGGACTGCTCCACCCACTCGTCCGTGGGGCAGTCCTGCGCGTGCGACATGCTGGTGGGGCCCAAAAGCGTGGTGATGATCGATTCCTCCGAATCCGTCCTGCCGAAAAGCGACAAGTCGTCACCGACGGCAACACGTAGCCGCCAGTCCGTATTCCCGTGCCAACGCGCTCCGCGATCCATAGGGACACCGTCGCGCATCGGCGTATGTGCGATATATGAGCAGTCTGAGCTCAGGCTGAGAAACCGTATTGTTACCAGCGCTGTGCAGGAGATATCCGCCGCGGCGTGAGCTTAAACGCAGCGGCTTCGCCGGGCGTGTCGTAACGGTGCAGCTTAGGCGCGCCATGCGGGGGTGCGCGGCGAAGTGGAATACGCTGCGGGCATGGACGGCACCGACGCAGAAACCCCCGGCCAGCCGGCGCCCAGTCGAGCCGAATCCCTGTCCGCGCACGCCGAGGGGTCGATCTCCGAAGACTCGTTGCTCGCGGCCGCCCGCGAGCGTGCCGTGGACATCGGCGCGGGCGCGGTCACGCCCGCGGTGGGCGCGCTGCTGAGCCTGCTGACCAAGCTCAGCGGCGGGAAGGCCGTCGCGGAAGTGGGTACCGGCGCGGGGGTCAGTGGGCTCTGGTTGCTGTCCGGCATGAGCGACGACGGCGTGCTGACGACGATCGACATCGAGCCCGAGTATCTGCGGCTCGCCAAGCAGGCCTTCTCCGAAGCCGGCATCGGGCCGTCGCGCACCCGGCTGATCAGCGGCCGTGCCCAAGAGGTCCTCACCCGCCTCGCCGACGAGTCCTACGACCTGGTGTTCGTGGACGCGGATCCGGTTGACCAGCCGGATTACGTCGTGGAGGGCGTGCGGCTGCTGCGATCCGGCGGCGTCATCGTGGTACACCGCGCCGCCCTCGGCGGGCGAGCCGGCGATCCCGCCGCCCGCGACGCCGAGGTGGTCGCGGTGCGGGAAGCGGCGCGACTGATCGCCGAGGACGAGCGGCTCACCCCGGCCCTGATTCCGCTCGGCGACGGCATTTTGGCCGCGGTGCGCGACTGATTCAAGCGGTGGCGACCCGCGGCGTCTGCGGTCGCCACTGACCCGATGGTGGCGACCCGCCGCGCCCGGCAACGCCGCGCTTGCGATCGCCACTGACCCGATGGTGGCGACCCGCCGCGCCCGGCAACGCCGCGCTTGCGATCGCCACTGACCCGATGGTGGCGACCCGCCGCGCCCGGCAACGCCGCGCTTGCGATCGCCACTGACCCGTTTACGAATTCTTGACGCCGTGCCTCCTTGACTCGAGACTGAACATGCGTTTAGTGTACTGAACATGCGTTCAGCCGACCTGACCGCCGCCGCCCGGATCCGGGACGCGGCCATCGAGCAGTTCGGCGAGCGCGGGTTCGGCGTGGGGCTGCGCGCGATCGCCGAGGCGGCGGGGGTGAGCGCAGCGCTGGTCATTCACCACTTCGGCTCCAAGGAGGGCCTGCGCAAGGCGTGTGACGACTACATCGCCGAAGAGATCCGCAACAGCAAGTCCGAGGCGCTCAAGTCGAACGATCCGGCCACCTGGTTCGCTCAGATGGCCGAGATCGAGTCGTACGCACCGATGATGGCCTACCTGGTTCGCAGCATGCAGTCGGGCGGCGAACTGGCAAACATGTTGTGGCGCAGGATGATCGACAACGCCGAAGGGTACCTGGACGAGGGCGTTCGGGCGGGCACCATAAAGCCCAGTCGGGACCCGCGCGCCCGGGCCCGGTATCTGGGCATCACCGGGGGCGGCGGCTTCTTGCTCTATCTGCAGATGCACGAGACACCAACGGACATCCGCGCGGTCCTTCGCGACTACGCCCGCGACATGGTGCTGCCCGCGCTGGAGATCTACACCGAAGGATTGATGGTCGACCGCACCATGTACGACGCATTCCTGGCCGCAGATGATCAAGGAGAAAACCATGCCAGTTGACAATGTCGCGCCCATCGAAATCCGCCACTTGACAAAGAATTTCGGATCGGTGCGGGCGTTGGACGGCCTCGACCTGACCGTGCGCGAAGGCGAAGTGCACGGCTTCCTCGGCCCCAACGGTGCTGGGAAGTCGACGACCATCCGCATCCTGCTCGGTCTGGTCAAGGCGGACGGCGGCACCGTGCGGCTGCTGGGCGGCGACCCGTGGACCGACGCGGTCGCACTGCACCGCCAGATCGCCTATGTGCCCGGCGATGTGACGCTATGGCCGACGCTGACCGGCGGCGAGACCATCGACCTGCTGGCCCGCATGCGCGGCGGCATCGACCGCACGCGTCGCGACGAGCTGATCGAGCGCTTCGACCTCGATCCGCACAAAAAGGCGCGGACCTATTCGAAGGGCAACCGGCAAAAGGTTTCGCTGATCTCCGCGTTCTCGTCGCGGGCCCGCCTTTTGCTGTTGGACGAGCCCAGCAGTGGTCTGGACCCGTTGATGGAGAACGTCTTTCAGCAGTGCGTTGCCGAGGCGCGCGATCGCGGCGCAACGGTGTTGTTGTCCAGTCACATCCTGGCCGAGACTGAAGCTCTGTGCGAAAGGGTGACCATCATCCGGGCGGGCAAGGCCGTCGAAAGCGGCACCCTGGACTCGATGCGGCACCTCAGCCGCACCTCGATCAAGGCCGAAATGACCGGCGACCCCGGCGACCTCACTCGCATCAAGGGCGTCGAGGACGTCAGCGTCGAGGGCACCATCCTGCGCGCTCAGGTCGACGGCGAAAGCCTCGGGGAACTCATCCGGGCACTCGGCGACGCCGGTGTGCGTAGCCTCGTCAGCCAGCCGCCGACACTCGAGGAACTCTTTCTGCGCCACTACGACACGACGGACAAGGTTTCGGCATCATGAGCACCGCAACCTTGGATCGCTCGCACCGCCCGGCGTACCCCGCGCCGCAACGCGGCTCGAACTTCTCCGGAACGCTGGGGATGCTGCGGCTCTACTTGCGCCGCGACCGAATCTCGCTGCCGCTGTGGGTGTTCCTGCTGTCGGTGCCACTGGCAACGGTGTACGTCGGCAGCATTGAAAAGGTCTACCCCACCCAGGCCGCCCGGGCCGGATTCGCTGCGTCCATCATGGCGAGCCCAGCGCAGCGCGCGCTCTACGGGCAGGTCTACAACGACAGCCTTGGGGCGGTTGGCATTTGGAAGGCCGGGATGTTCCACCTGCTGATCGCGGTGGCCGTCATCCTGACCGTCGTCCGGCACACCCGGGGCGATGAGGAGGCGGGCCGAACCGAGCTCGTGGACTCGACCGCCGTCGGTCGCTATGCCAGCCTCACCGCCGCACTGTTGTTGTCGTTCGGGGCCTCCATCGCCACCGGCGTGATCGGCGCGGCGGGACTGCTCACCACCGACGTCCCCGCCGGCGGGTCGCTCGCTTTCGGTGCGGCGCTGGCCTGCTCCGGCCTGGTGTTCACCGCCGTCGCCGCGGTGACCGCGCAACTGTCCCCAAGCGCACGCTTCGCGCGCGGCGCCGCGTTCGCGGTTCTGGCGGCCGCCTTCACGCTGCGCGCCGTCGGCGACGCCGGTTCCGGTGCGCTGTCATGGCTCTCGCCGTTGGGATGGTCGCTGCAGGTCCGGCCCTACGCGGGCGATCACTGGTCCGTGCTGACGCTGCATCTGACGACCGCCGTCGCGCTCACCGCGGTGGCATACCGGCTGCTCGCCGGCCGTGACGTCGGTGCCGGGCTCCTCGCCGAACGCCCCGGCCCAGGATCCGCCGCGCCCGCGCTGGGCAATGTGTTCGGGCTGGCATGGCGATTGGACCGTGGAGCGCTCCTGCTCTGGACCGTGGGGCTGTGCCTCTATGGCGTCCTGATGGGCAGTGTGGTGCACGGCATCGGCGACGAACTCGGCGGCAGCAACGCCGCCCGCGACATCGTCGTCCGGATGGGCGGCACCAGCGCTTTGGAGGAAGCCTTCATCGCCGTCGCGTTCACCATGATGGGGATGGCGGCCGCCGCATTCGCCGTCTCGCTGACGTTGCGATTGCACCAGGAGGAAGCGGGCCAGCGCGCCGAAGCGACGCTGGCTGGTGCGGTGTCGAGAGACCGCTGGCTGGCCAGTCACCTGCTGGCGGCATTGCTCGGATCCTCGGTGGCGATGCTGGCCAGCGGTTTGGCCGGCGGCCTGGTCTACGGCGCCGCCGCCGGTGACCTTGGCGGCAAAGTGGCCGTCGTGGTGGCAAGTGCGGCCGTGCAACTGCCCGCGGTCTGGTTGTTGTCGGCGGTGACGGTCGGCTTGTTCGGTCTGGCACCACGATTCACACCCGTGGCCTGGGGCGTTCTGGTCGGTTTCATCGCCCTGTACCTGATCGGTTCGTTGGCCGGGTTCTCGCAATGGCTGCTCGACCTGGAACCGTTCGCCCATATCCCCCGGGTCGGCGCGGATTTCACCGCCACGCCGCTGCTGTGGCTATTGGCCATCGACGCCGCACTCGTTACCCTCGGTGTCATGGGCTTCCGACGCCGCGATCTGCGTGGTTAGGAGCGCCATGAAAACCGGTATTCGCGTGACGGTGCGATCGATCTCGGGATTCCTGTCTTTCGGCTTGATCCTCTTCCTGCCCGCCGGCACGTTCCGTTATTGGCAGGCATGGGTTTTCATCGCCGTGTTCATGGCGGCAACGCTCATCCCCGTCGTCTACCTGGCGCGGAACAATCCCGCGGCCCTGCAGCGCCGCATGAACGCGGGCCCCCGCGCCGAACCCCGGGCGACCCAGAAGTTCATCATCACCGGCTCGTTCCTGGTGCTGTTCGGGGTGATGGTGCTCAGCGCGCTCGATCACCGGTTCGGCTGGTCGTCCGTACCGGCGTGGCTGTCCGTGCTCGGTGATGTCCTGGTGGCGGTGGGACTCGGAATCGCCATGCTGGTGATCGTCCAAAACAGTTACGCCGCAGCCACTATCACAGTGGAGTCGGGGCAGACGCTGGTATCCGACGGTCTCTACCGGTTCGTACGCCACCCGATGTATGTCGGAAACGTGATCATGATGATCGGCATGCCGTTGGGGCTCGGCTCCTATTGGGCACTGCTGTTGGTCATTCCGGGCTGCGTCCTGCTCGCCCTCCGTATCCTCGACGAGGAAACGCTGCTCACCCAGGAGTTGACCGGATATCGCGAATACCGGCAACGGGTGCGCTATCGGTTGGTGCCCTTGATCTGGTAACGGCCGCGCCGGCGCGCCTAGGGTATTCGCGTGGCCCGAAATCCCGCACCCGCCCGGGACAGGCCGTGGCGGCGCCCCGGCGCGCTCCGGTATGCGGTGAGCCGAATACGGCTCGTCGCCAAGCCCCCCGTCACCGTGACCGATCCACCAGCCGGCCTTGATGTCGAACGCGATGTATGCGTTCCGACCCGCGACGGAACGGTATTGCGGGCCAACGTTTTCCGGCATCCCGATGCCGGTGCGCGGCCGGTGATTCTCAGCATCCACCCCTACGGCAAGGACAATCTGCCGAGACGACGCGGCAACAGGTGGACGTTCTCCGTGCAGTACCGGATCCTGCGCCAGCCGCAACAGGTGCGCTTCTCGGCGCTGACCGGTTGGGAGGCACCCGATCCCGCGTGGTGGACCGCCCAGGGCTTCGTCGTGGTCAATGCCGACTCGCGCGGCTGTGGCCGCTCCGACGGCACCGGGCACCTGTTGTCGCGTCAGGAGGCCGAGGACACCTACGACCTGGTGCAGTGGATCGCCGGACAACCGTGGAGCGACGGACGGGTCGTCATGCTCGGGGTGTCGTACCTGGCCATCAGCCAGTACGCGGTCGCGGCGCTGCGGCCACCGGCGCTACGGGCGATCTGCCCGTGGGAAGGCTTCACCGACGCTTACCGCGACCTGACCTTCCCGGGCGGCGTTCGCGAGACCGGGTTCACCAGGGTGTGGTCGCGAAACGTGCGACGCGACACCCGGCAGGCCTACGACCTGGAACGGATGCAGGACGCCCACCCATTGCGCGACGAGTTCTGGCGCTCGCTGGTCCCGGACCTCTCGGCAATCGACGTGCCCATGCTGGTGTGCGGCAGCTTCTCCGACAACAACTTGCATGGCCGCGGCTCGATCCGCGCGTTCACGCGCGCCGGCTCCCGCCACGCCCGCCTCTACACCCACCGCGCAGGCAAGTGGGCGACCTTCTACTCCGAGCCCGCGCTGACCGAGCAATTGAGGTTCTTCCGCGGAGTGCTGGACGGGACCCCCGCTTCCCGCAGCGTCCGCCTCGAGGTCCGCGAAGACCGCGACACCATCGCGGCGGTGCGCGAAGAGACCGACTGGCCGCTGGCGCGCACCCGTTGGCGGCCAATGTATTTGGCCGAGGGCGGACTGCTGGCCGCCCAGCGGCCGTCGGCCGAAGGTGGCATCGCATTCGAAACCCGCTCCGGGGCAGCAGCATTCAGCTGGACGGTGCCCGCGGATATCGAGCTGACCGGCCCGATGGCGGCGCGGCTGTGGGTCGAACTGGACGGCTGTGACGACGCCAACCTGTTCGTCGGCGTGGAGAAGTGGCGCGACGAACTGTTTGTCGGATTCGAAGGGTCCTACGGCTACGGACGCGACCGGGTGAGCACCGGTTGGCAGCGCGTCGCGCTGCGCGCGCTGGACCCCGACCTCTCGCGGCCGTGGGAACCCGTCGCGGCGTGCGTCGACCCGCGGCCCGTCGCCCCGCGCCAGGTGGTCGAGGTCAACGTGGCGCTGGGCCCGTCGGCGACGCTGTTCCGCGCCGGTGAGCGGCTGCGATTGGTGGTCGCAGGGCGCTGGTTGTGCCCGCGGAACCCGCTCACCGGCCAACTCCCGGCGGCCTACGCCGGATCCCCGCGCGGCCGCGTCAAGCTGCACTGGGGCCCGCGCTACGACGCGCATCTGCTGATCCCGGAGATCCCCGGGTAGCACGGGTTCTAGATCCAGACGCCCTTGCCCACCGCGACCACACCGCCGGCGCTGATCGCGAAACGCTCCCGGTCCTTCTCGAGATCCACGCCGACCATCTCGCCGGGCCCGACGACGACGTTCTTGTCCAGGATGGCGTGGCGCACCACCGCGCCCCGGCCGACCCGGGCGCCGGGCATGATCACGCTGCCCTCCACAATCGCGCCGTCATCGACCACGACGTTGGACGACAGCACCGAGTTGCGCACCGAAGCCGCCGAAATGATGCTGCCCGCGCCGACGACCGACTCCTGCGCCGACCCGCCATTGACGAACTTGGCCGGAGCCAGGTTCTCGGACTCACCGCGGATTGGCCAGCGCTTGTTGTAGAGGTTGAACACCGGATGCACCGAGACCAGGTCCATGTGCGCGTCGTAGAACGCGTCCAGCGTCCCCACGTCACGCCAGTAACCCCGGTCGCGGTCGGTCGCGCCCGGTACCTCGTTGTCCTTGAAGTCGTAAACCGCGGCCATACCGTCGTCGACCAACCGCGGAATGATGTCACCGCCCATGTCGTGATCCGAGTGGTCGTCGTCGGCGTCGGCGCGAATCGCGTCGATGAGCACCTTGGTGGTGAAGATGTAGTTGCCCATCGACACGAACGTGGCCTCGGGGTCATCCGGTGTACCGGGCGGATCCAACGGCTTCTCCACGAAATCGCGGATGCGGCCGGAATCGTCGGCGTCGATGCACCCGAATGCGGTGGCCTCGCCGCGCGGCACGCGGATGCCGGCCACCGTTGCGCCGGCCCCGCTTTCGATGTGGAACTGGACCATCTGCTCGGGGTCCATCCGATACACGTGGTCGGCGCCGAAAACGACTATGTAGTCGGGGTCTTCGTCGTAGATCAGATTGAGCGACTGGTAGATCGCGTCGGCGGAGCCAGTGTACCAGCGGGGGCCCAGGCGCTGCTGCGCGGGCACGGGGGTGATGTACTCACCGGCCAGACCGGACAGCCGCCAATTCTGCGAAATGTGACGGTCCAGTGAATGCGACTTGTACTGGGTGAGAACGCAGATCCTCAAGTAGCGGGCATTGACGAGGTTGGAGAGCACGAAGTCGATCAGCCGATAGGCGCCGCCGAAGGGAACCGCGGGCTTGGCCCGATCCGCGGTCAGCGGATACAGCCGCTTGCCCTCACCGCCGGCCAGGACAATGCCCAGCACGTGTGGCGCTTCCCTCATGGTTCAAACCTATCGGCCGCCGCAAGGCGCTGCCAGAGGGACGGCGCTATTGGCGGTGTTCTGTGCGGCTGTCCGTCAAGGTATTTGGTCCGCCGAGCCGGTCACCGATTGCCCGGCCCCCGACTCGCGCTCCTCCGCGCGACCGAACTACCGTGCGGGTATGCGGGTGGCGATGATGACTCGGGAATACCCACCAGAGGTCTACGGGGGAGCCGGTGTACATGTCACCGAACTGGTCGCCCAGCTGCGCCGATTGTGCGCGGTCGATGTGCACTGCATGGGCACGCCGCGGCCGAACGCCATCGTGCACCAATCCGATCCGCGCTTGCAGAGCGCCAACCCCGCGCTGTCGACGTTGTCCGCGGACCTGATGATGGCCAACGCCGCGTCGGCGGCCACCGTCGTGCATTCGCACACTTGGTACACCGGGATGGCCGGTCATCTGGCAGCGCTGCTCTACGACATTCCCCACGTCCTGACGGCGCATTCGCTCGAGCCGCTGCGGCCATGGAAGGCCGAACAGCTCGGCGGCGGCTACCAGGTGTCGACGTGGGTGGAGCGCACCGCGGTGCAGGCGGCGGACGCCGTCATCGCGGTCAGCTCCGCGATGCGCGAAGACATCCTGCGCGTCTACCCCGCGCTGGATCCCAGCGTCGTGCACGTCATCCGCAATGGCGTCGACACCGACGTGTGGCATCCGGCCGGGCCGACGCACACCGGGTCCGTGCTGGCCGAGCTCGGCGTCGACCCCGACCGGCCCACGGTTGCGTTTGTCGGCCGGATCACCCGGCAGAAGGGGGTCGCACACTTGGTGGCGGCGGCGCACCATTTCGACCCCGAGGTGCAAGTGGTGTTGTGCGCGGGCGCCCCCGACACCCCGGAGATAGCCGAGGAGATTCGGTCCGCGGTGGCGCGGCTGGCCCACGACCGGCAGGGCGTGTTCTGGATCAGAGAGATGCTACCGATCGGCGAGATACGTGAAATATTGTCGGCGGCAACGGTTTTCGTCTGCCCCTCGGTGTACGAGCCGCTGGGCATCGTGAACCTGGAGGCGATGGCATGCGCGACGGCCGTGGTGGCTTCCGACGTCGGCGGGATCCCCGAGGTGGTTCTCGACGGGGTGACCGGTTCGCTCGCCCATTACGACGCCGGAGACCCGACCGGTTACCAGACCAGACTGGCCGACGCTGTCAACGCGCTCGTCGCCGACCCCGAAAAGGCGAAGCGGTATGGCGAGGCGGGACGCCAGCGCTGCGTCGAGGAATTCTCCTGGGCCCGCGTCGCCGAGCAAACCCTGGACATCTACCGAAAGGTGTGCGCGTAGCCCGCGGTCCGCCGGCAGGCCTTAGCTGGAGCTCGTGACACCCTTGAGTTCGTCACCGAGGGCGGCGGCTTCGTCGGGCGTCAGCTCGACGACCAGGCGGCCACCTCCCTCAAGTGGTACCCGCATCACGATGCCGCGCCCCTCCTTGGTTGCTTCCAGAGGACCGTCGCCGGTCCGGGGCTTCATCGCCGCCATCGAGTGCTCCCTCCAGGTTCGAGCTGGTCCGCCGTTGCAGACCTGGTCGGCGCCGAGCATGCCCCGCCAGCGATTTTCCAGCCATACCCGACATCGACCTGCCAAATCACCCCTCTATTGTTCCCTATCCAGGTCACGAGTTGAACAAAGACCCGGTTCTCCGGGCGCCGGGGGCCGCTGAACGCCGATTGCCCGGCCGCATGTCACCGGGGGGAAGGCACCCAACAACCCCGGATATGGTCGTCGACCATGCCGGTCGCCTGCATCAGCGCATAGGCAGTGGTGGGCCCGACGAAGCGGAACCCGCGCCGCTTGAGCTCGCGCGCCATGGCCTTCGATTCCGGTGTAGCCGAGGGAACTTCGGAGCCATCCGCCGGCCGGGGGCGCGGTTCGGGCGCAAAGGACCACAGCAGCTCCGCGAGGTCCGCCGGGGTTCCCAGTTCGGCGGCGGCGCGGGCGTTGGCGATGGTCGCGTCGATCTTGGCCCGGTTGCGCACGATGCCCGTGTCCGCCATCAGTCGCTGCACGTCCGCATCGGTGTAGCCCGCGACCCGCTCGAAATCGAACCCGGCGAAGGCGCGCCGGAAGTTCTCCCGTTTGCGCAGGATGATCAGCCACGACAGCCCACTCTGGAACGCCTCCAGGCTCATTCGCTCGAACAGCGCCACCCCGTCGTGCACCGGGCGGCCCCACTCCTGGTCGTGGTAATCGCGGTACAACTCGAAATCGGGTCCGGGCCGGATGGCCGCCCAGCTACACCGAACCAGCCCGTCATCGCTCACATCTAGTCCTGACGGTCCTCGCCGCCCTCGGGTTCCATGGGTTGGACATCGTCCTCGGCAGATGCGGGGGCGGACACCGCGGCGAGCTGGCCGCGCAGCGCCTCCAGCTCGCGCGCGAGCCGGTCCAGCACCCAATCCACCTCGCTGGTCTTGTAACCACGCAACGCCTGGGTGAACTTGACCGCGTCGACGTCCGCGCCGGTCACGCCGTAGGCCGGCAGCACGGTCGCGGTCGTCCCCCGGGGCAGGGGCGGCAACTGCTCACCGCGCCCGAACAGCAGACTCGCCGCGCCGAACAGCACGATCGCCACCAGCACCAGCACCACCAGGTAAAGCAACACCAACGCCACGTCGTCGATACTGCCCTATGCCACCGACACCGCGACCACGCAGCGCGGCTTTAGCGCGGCCTCAGGACCTTCATGGGCGGGCGGTCCGCCAGCGACACCGGCGAGGTGTGCTGGGTGTAGCTCTGACCATCGGGCCCTTCGGGGCCAACGGCGAAGAACTGCGTCAACCCGACGCCGGAATCGGGAATCCCGCAGCGCGAGAGCAGGGTCGCGATGACCTGGCGGCTCATCGCACCCAGCTCGGCCAGCGGCCGGTTGCGGTGCGCACGCACGCCCAGGTTGACCTGCGCGATGGCCCCCAAGCCCAACCGGTCGAAAGTGTCCAGCAGCAGACCGATCTCGACGCCGTAGCCCGGCGCGAACGGCACCGACGTCAGCAGTTCGCGAGTCGCCGCGTACTCCCCGCCGAGCGGCTGCAGGATGCCGCCCAGCTCCGGCCGCAGCGCCGCGAGCAGCGGCCGGGCCACCAGTTCGGTGACCCGCCCACCGCCGGTGGCGCCCGCGGCGCCGCCGACGTCGCCGACCTGGAGCGGCCGCCGGTAGAAGCTCTTGACCAGGTGGACGCCGTCGCCCATGAGCAGCGGCCCGACCAGCCAGGGCACGAACATCGGGTTCGGATTGATCAGGTCGGAGTCGACGAACACGACGATGTCACCGCTGGTGGCCGCCAGCGAGCGCCACAGCGCCTCGCCCTTCCCGGGCCGGATCGGCACCTCGGGCAACGCCTGCTCACGGCTGACGACCCGGGCGCCGGCGGCCACGGCGCGGATTTCCGTGTCGTCCGTCGAACCGGAATCCAGCACGATCAGCTCGTCCACCAGCCCGTCAACCAGGGGTGAGATGCTCTCGACCACCGATTCGATGGTCTCTTCTTCGTTGAGGGCCGGCAGCACCACCGAGATGGTTCGCCCCGCCTTCGCGGCCTCGAGCTCTGCGACCGTCCAGCTCGGACGGCTCCAGCTGCGGTTGGACAGCCAGGCGTCGCCCGGCCGGGCGGCCAGCACCGCGTCGTCGGTGAGGTCGCCGACCAGGTCGGATGCCGTCATGCCAGTCCCCTCACCGTGCGCGCCGGCGGGCGTGTCCCCTGGATGGAGGCCACCATCTCCAGCACCCGCCGGGTCGCGGCGACCTCGTGCACTCGAAACATGCGGGCGCCGGTGGCGGCCGCCAGCGCGGTGGCCGCCAACGTTCCCTCCAGCCGCTCGCTCAATTCCACACCCAAAGTCTCCCCGACGAAGTCCTTGTTACTCAAAGCCATGAGCACGGGCCAACCGGTATTAACAAGTTCCCCCAGGTGGCGCAACAGCAGCAGCCCGTGGAAGGTGTTCTTGCCGAAGTCGTGGGCCGGGTCGATCAGCACCCGGTCGCGGGCCACCCCGCAGGCGACCGCGCGCTCCGCGGCGGCGGTGACCTGGCGAATAACGTCGTCCACGACGCCTCGTGTGGTGGTTCCGTAGCTCACCCGGAACGGCCGCGTGCGGGGCAGCGCCCCGCCGGTGTGCGAGCACACCAGGCCCGCGCCGCACTCCGCGGCGACCTCGGCCAGGCCCGGGTCGATGCCGCCCCAGGTGTCGTTGATCAGGTCTGCCCCGGCCGCGCAGGCCACCTTGGCCACCTCCGAGCGCCAGGTGTCGACGCTGATCAGCTGGTCCGGATACGCGCCGCGCAGCCACTCGATGAACGGGACCAATCGGGCGAGCTCGGTTTGCGTGTCGACTTCCTGGCCAGGGCCCGCCTTGACCCCGCCGACGTCGATGACGTCGGCGCCCTCGGCGATGGCGCGGTGCGCGGCGGCGCGGGCGGCCTCGTCGCTGAAGGTCGCACCCTTGTCGTAGAACGAGTCGGGGGTGCGGTTGACGATCGCCATGATCAGCGGGCGATCACCGGCGACCGGACGGCCGCACAGGGTCGATTGCACCTGTCTATGGTGCCTGGTCTGGTCCGCGAGCGTGCGGCCAGCCGCACACTGGACGCCGAACGTGCGGCGGGCCGCACGCTCGGCGCGGGCTCAGCCCTGCGGGCGCTTCCCGTCGGCCACCTCATCGGGGTATTCGTCGTAGTACGGCACGTAACCCTCGTCGCGGCCGGCCAGCACGTACAGCGGATCCTTGATGTCGGACCCGTAGGCCTGTTCGCGCAACTCGACCTTCCGGCTTTTGAACGTCGTGGTGTGCTCCAGCGACTCGACCACCCGCACGAACAGCGGCAACGCGTAGGCGGGCAACTGGCCGTATACGGCGCGGGCCAGCGACTTGCCGTCGAAGTCCGCGCCGTCGCGCAGCTTGACCGCGGCCATGCCGGCGCGGCCGCCGGTGCGGGGGATCTCGACACCGAAAACGGTGCATTCCTCCACGGACTCGTCGGACGCCAGCGCGGCCTCCACCTGCGTGGTGGCGACGTTCTCGCCCTTCCACCGGAAGGTGTCGCCGAGGCGGTCGACGAACGCGGCGTGGCCCATGCCCTGCGGGCTCATCACGTCACCGGAGTTGAACCACACGTCACCCTCACGGAACGCGTTGCGCACCAGCTTCTTCTCGCTCGACTCCTTGTCGGTGTAGCCGTCGAACGGCTGCAGCCGGTTGACCGGGCTGAGCAGCAGGCCGGGCTCCCCCGCCGGCACCCGGCGCACCCGCCCGTTGTCGTCGCGCAGCGGGGCTCCGGTGTCGGGGTCGTACTCGACGTAGGCCAACGGCATCGGGAAGACGCCGGTGGTCCGCGGCACGTTGAACACGTTGATGAACGCGGTGTTGCCCTCGCTGGAGGCGTAGAACTCGCAGACGCGAGCGATGTCGAACCGATTCGTGAACTCGTCCCAGATCTCCGGCCGCAGACCGTTGCCGGCGATCACCCGCACCCGGTGCGCGCGGTCGGTGACCTTGCGCGGCTGGTTGAGCAGGTACCGGCAGATCTCGCCGATGTAGATGAAGGCCGTCGCCTCGGCGGCGATGACCTCGTCCCAGAACTTCGACGCCGAGAACGACTTGCCCAGCGCCAGCGTCGCCCCGGAGTTGATCACCGACGACAGCGCGACCGTCAGCGCGTTGTTGTGGTACAGCGGCAGGCAACTGTAGAGCGTGTCGGAGCTCTTCAGCCGCAGCCCGATGCCGCCGAACGCCGCGAGCGCCTTGAGCCACCGCAGGTGGGTCATCACGCTGGCCTTGGGGAATCCCGTTGTGCCCGAGGTGAAGATGTAGAACGCGGTGTCCCTGGCCTGCACGGCCGATACCGAGGCCGGGTTGGTGGCCGGGGCGCTGGCGGCGAACCGCTCCAGGTCCTCCACGGTCATCGTCTCGGTGTCGCCCGAGCCGCCGCACTCGGCCACCGCGCTGACCAGGTCCGTCTCCGCGACCAACACCTTGGCCTTCAGCAGGCCCAGGCTGTGCGCCAGCACCTCGCCGCGCTGGTGGTAGTTCAGCATCCCGGCGACCGCGCCGCATTTGACCGCGGCCAGCATGGTCAGCACCGCGTTGGGCGAGTTGCGCAACATGATCGCGACGACGTCGCCGTGGCCGACGCCGTGCGCCGCCAGCACCGCGGCGTACCGGTTCGCGGCGGCGTTGGCGTCGCGGTAGGTCAGTTGCTGGTCGCCGAACCGCAAGAAGATCCGATCGCCGTAGCGGGCCGCGCGTTCCTGGAACACCGTGCCGATCGATTTCTTCGAACCCGGCTGGGCCAGCAGCCCGGTCATCGCCCCGCGCACGATCACCGGCATATCGGCCAACAAGCCGGGCGCCCGAGATGCGATATCGGTCAGTTTGACCGCCGTGCGCGCTCCGCCGTCGTGATCGGACACGTCATCCCTCAATTCCTGTAAGCAACTCGGCGGACAGCCTAGTAGGGATCGCCAACTGGCCGGCGGCCTCAATCGGGCGCACACGCCTCCACGGCGGCGCTCACCTTGTCGACCAGCAACAACCGGTCCATCGCCGGCTGCGAGATGTACCCGCTGTCGAGCAGTCCGCACAGCCAGAGCCACAGGCCTTCGTAATGCCCCAGTGGATCCAGCATGACGATGGGTTTGCGATGCAGGCCGAGGTAACCCGTGGTCCACGAGTCCAGCAACTCGTCGAGGGTGCCGACGCCACCGGGCAGCACGATGAACGCGTCGGCGCGCTCTTCCATCACGTGTTTGCGTTCATGCATCGTCTCGGTGACGATCAGCTCGTCGGCTTCGGTGTCGGCGATTTCGACGCGCATCAGGACCTGCGGGATGACGCCGACGGTCCGGCCGCCGCGGGCGCGCGCCGCGGTTGCCACCGCGCCCATCGCCGACACCCGGCCGCCGCCCCACACCAGAGTCCAGCCGCGCTCGGCGATCGCCTCGCCGAGTTCGGCAGCGACCGCGAGCAATTCGGGATGTTCCGGGCCGGACGCGCAGTACACGCACACCGCCCAGTCGCCTGATGGCTCGCGTTCCGGGCGCATACAACGAAAGGTAGACCAAGCTTGCTGCGGGCCGCACACCGCGCGCAATAAAATCCGGCGATGCCGATTCGATGGAACGTTCCCCAGCACGCATCGGCCCTGGAGCGGCTGGACGCGGCGCTCACGACCGGGAGGGGGGCGGTCGTCCTCGGACCGGACGGCTGCGGCAAATCCACCTTGGCCCGAATGGCCGCCGAAGGCTTCGGCCACCGGCACCCCGGCACGCGCATCCGCTGGGTCACCGGCACCCCGACCGAGCGCGCGGTGCCGTTCGGCGCGTTCAGCCACCTGGTGCGGATCGCCGACCTCGGCAAGCCGGCCGCGCTGTTGCGCGCGGCCCGGGCATCCCTGGACGGTGATGACCTGCTGCTGGTCGTCGACGACGCCCACGACTTGGACATCCTGTCGGCCACGCTGGTGTACCAGCTCGCGCTGGCGGGCGCGGCCAGGATGATCGTCACCGGCCGCGCCGATTCGGCTCCCGACGCCATCGCGGCGCTGTGGGCTGACCGGCTCCTCCCCCGGATCGACATCGAACCGCCCAGCGAGATGACCACACCGGCCGAGGTCGACGCGTTCCTCGCCGAAATGCCATCCGCGGCCCGGTCGGTGCTGGACTACCTCGCCGTCGCGGAGCCGCTGTCGCTCGCCGATCTCAGTGTCCTGACCGGCGCGGACGCGATTGGCGCGGCGACGGATTGCGGGGCGGTGGAAACGCGGGCGCGCGGCGGAACGTCGGACGACCCGGTGGTGTACACGGCCCACCCGCTGTTTGCCGAGCGAGCGCGTGCCGCGCTCGGCGGCGACGGCGCCCGGCAACGACGCACCGCGCTGGTGCGGCTGCTGTCGCAGCATCCGCCGGACCACCTCAGCGACCGGCTCCGGTTGGCGGCGCTGGCCCTGGACAGCGATGCCCCCCAGCCGACGGCCGAGGTGGTCGGCGCCGCGCAGCAGGCGCTGCGGCTGGGCGACCTCGCCCTCGGCGAACGGTTGGCCTCCTCGGCGCTGGAGCGCTCCGGGGGGTTGGCGGCGCGGCTGGCGCTGGCACACGCGCTGGCGTGGCAGGGCCGCGGCCGCGAGGCCGACGCGGTGCTGGCCGGCCTGGACCCCGCCGCGTTGACCGAAGCCGCCCTGATGGACTGGACGCTGTTGCGCGCGGCCAACCAGTTCTGGATGCTCAGCGAGCCCGAACGCGCCACCGCGTTCTTGCGCACCATCCGCAATCGCGTCTCCGATCCGGGCGCGCGCACCACGCTCGACGCGCTGAGCGCCACGTTCGCGATGAACGCCGGCAACGTCGGGCACGCAGTGAAGGTCGCGGACGAGGTGCTCGCCGCCCCGGACGCCGACGACCAGGCGGTGGCCTGGGCGGCCAGCGCGGGCGCGCTGTGCGCGGCGCGCCAGGGCCGCTTCGACGACGTCGAGCCGCTGGCCCAGCGCGCCCTGGCCGCCGAACATCCCGGGTTGCTGCGCTTCACGATCGGGCTGGGGCAGACCACCGCGTTGTTGATGGCGGGCCGGCTCGACCGGGCCCGCGAACTCGCCCAGCAGTTCACCGATTTCGCCGAGTTGCAGCAGCCGGGCCGCGCGATCGGTGAGGTGCTGCTGGCCCACGTGCTGCTCGCCGACGGCGAATTCGCCCGGGCCGCAGCGCTGCTCGGCCCCGCCGCCGCCACGTTGGAACGCACCGGCTATTCGTGGGGCCCACTGTCGTTGACTCTGCTGGCCACCGCGCTGGCCCAGCAGGGCGACATCGCCGCCGCGGGAAAGACGTTGGGCCGGGCCGAATCCCGGCACGGAACGAAGTCGGCCCTATTCGCGCCGGAACTCGGCGTCGCGCGGGCCTGGCGGCTCGCCTCGATGCGCGACGCACACGGCGCGGTGGCCGCCGCCCGCGATGCCGCCCGGATGGCCGAACGCGGCGGCCAGCGAGCCGTGGCGGTGCGGGCGTGGCACGAGGCCGTGCGCCTCGGTGACACCCGAGCGGCGGATCCGCTGGCCCGGCTCTGTGACGAGATCGACTGCGCCGCCGGGAGACTCGCGCTCAGCCACGCGCAGGCCCTGGCGGCCGGCGACGGCGCGGCGCTGCGGGCGGTGTCCGATGAGCTGGCAGCGGTCGGGATGCGCGCGGCATCCGCCGACGCCGCCGCGCAGGCGCAGCGCTGCGGGGCAGCCTAGCCGCCCAGGTAGCCGCGCAGCATGGCCACCGCGGCGGTGATGTTGGCGACCGGAACGCTCTCGTCGCGCGTGTGCGCGAGGTTCGGATCGCCCGGCCCGAAGTTGACCGCCGGTATGCCCAGCGCGGCGAAACGTGCGACGTCGGTCCACCCGTACTTGGCCCGGACCTGTCCCCCGGCCGCCTCGACCAGGGCCTTGGCCGCGGGCTGGGACAGCCCGGGCAGCGCGCCCGCGGCGGCGTCGGTCTGCTCGATGACCACGTCGAGCCCGTCGAACACCTCGTGCACGTGCTCGAGCGCCGCGGCCACGGATCGGTCGGGGGCAAAGCGGAAGTTGACCGTGACCGCGGCCGCGTCGGGAATCACGTTTCCCGCCACGCCGCCGTCGATGCGCACCGCCGACAACCCCTCGCGATATTCGCAACCGTCGATATCCACGGTGCGGGCAGAGTATGTGGCCAGCCGATCCAGGACGGCCCCCAGCTTGTGAATGGCGTTGTCGCCCAACCATGGTCGCGCCGAGTGGGCGCGCGTGCCGGTGGCCGAGATCACGACGCGCAGCGTCCCCTGGCAACCGGCTTCGATGTAGCCGCCGGTGGGTTCGCCCAGGATGGCCACGTCGGCGGAGAGCCAGTCCGGCAGCTCACGCTCGATGCGGCCCAAACCGTTTGCCGCCGCCTCGATTTCCTCGCAGTCGTAGAACACCAGCGTCAGGTCGTGAACCGGCTCGGCGACGGTCGCGGCCAGATGCAGGAAGACCGCGTCACCCGACTTCATGTCCGCGGCGCCGCAGCCGTACAGGTCGCCGCTCTCGCGGCGGCTGGGAAGATTGCCGGCGACCGGCACGGTGTCCAGATGCCCCGCCAGCAAGATCCGCGACGGCCGCTGCCGCCGGGTGCGCGCCAGCACGGCGTTGCCGTTGCGAATGATCTCGAAGCCGGACGTCTGGGCGCGCAGCGCGGCCTCCACCTCGTCGGCCAGGCGTGCCTCGTCTCGCGATTCGCTGGGAATGTCGACCAACGCCGCGGTCAGCTCGATCGGATCCCCGCGCAAGTCCAGCACGGGTCCCAGGTTATCCGCTGCCGAGCGGCAAGTAACCTGACCGCCGTGACTGGAGCTGTAGGCATCGGGCTGGCGACGCTGGCCGCCGACGGATCGATCCTCGACACGTGGTTTCCCGCACCGGAACTGACCGAGTCGGGCACCGGCGGCACGTCGCGGCTCGCCTTGTCGGACATCCCCCCGGAGCTGGTCGCGCTGGTCGGCCGCGACGACGACCGCGGCACCGAGAGCATCGCCGTGCGGACGGTCATCGGGTCGCTCGACGACGTGGCCGCCGACGCCTACGACGCCTACCTGCGACTGCATCTGCTGTCGCATCGGTTGGTGGCGCCGCACGGGCTGAACGCCGGCGGCCTGTTCGGGGTATTGACCAATGTCGTGTGGACTAACCGCGGACCGTGCGCGATCGACGGGTTCGAGGCGGTCCGGGCGCGGCTGCGCCGGCACGGACCGGTGACCGTCTACGGCATCGACAAGTTCCCGCGGATGGCCGATTACGTCGTGCCGACCGGGGTCCGCATCGCCGACGCCGACCGGGTGCGGCTGGGCGCCCACCTGGCGCCGGGCACGACGGTCATGCACGAGGGCTTCGTCAACTACAACGCCGGCACCCTGGGCGCGTCGATGGTCGAGGGCCGCATCTCGGCCGGCGTGGTGGTGGGCGACGGATCGGATGTCGGCGGCGGCGCCTCCATCATGGGCACGCTGTCCGGGGGCGGCACGGAAGTCATTTCGATAGGCAAGCGGTGCCTGCTCGGCGCCAACGCGGGGCTGGGCATCTCGCTGGGCGACGACTGCGTCGTCGAAGCCGGCCTGTACGTGACCGCGGGCACCAAGGTCGCCACGCCCGACGGCCAGGTGCTCAAGGCGCTGGAGTTGTCCGGCGGCAACAACCTGCTGTTCCGCCGCAATTCGGTCAGCGGCGCCGTCGAAGTGGTGCCCCGCGGCGGTCAGGGCATCGCCCTCAACGAGGACCTGCACGCCAACTGAGCGCAGCTATGCGTCGGCGGCGATCTTGTCGGCGGTCGGCGCGGCGCGCAGCGCCGTACCCATGGTTTCCGGCAGCAGATACACGGACACGAAACTGGCCATCACCAGGGTGGCCATCATGAGCCCGATCGCCCAGCTGCCGTAGGTGGCCAGCAGCGTGCCGGCGACCAGCGGCGGCACGGCGGCGCCGAGGATGCCTGCCAGGTTCATCGCCACCGCCGCTCCGCTGTAGCGGTAGCGGGTGGCGAACAGTTCGGGAACGAACGCCGCCGTGGGCCCGTTGGCCACCGCCGCGGCCGCGAACATGCCGAGGACGGCGACCGCGTACAACACCGGCTTGCGGGTGTCCAGCAGCGGGATGACCGCGAACGCCCACGGCAGGCATGCCACGAGCCCGCATAGCATCACCCGGCGGCGGCCGACCCGATCGGAGATCCACGCCGAGAACGCCACGCACGCCATGCTGGTCAGCCCGCCCAGTGCGCCGACGCCCCAGATGAAGCTCCGCGAATAGCCGAGATGGTTGTGGGCGTACATGACCAGAAAGGTGTTGCCCAGGTAGACGAATCCCATGCCGCCCAGGAAGGCGCCCGCGACGAGCACGATCTCGCGCCGCTGGAACCGCAGCAGCTCCGTCAGCGGCGCCTTGGGCAGCTCGTCACGGACCTTCTCCTCCACGAACAGCGGGGTCTCGTCGATGTTCAGTCGTACGTAGAGGGCGATACCGATCAGCGCGCTGCTGATCAGGAAGGGCACCCGCCACCCCCACTCCATGAACGCGGCGCTCTTCTCCCCCATGGTGAGGTTGACGGCGAGAAAGGTCAGGCTGGCCAGGATTCCGGCGGTGCCACCACCCAACAGGGTGAACATGCCGTACCAGCCGCGTTTGCCGGATGGCGCGTACTCGGCGCTGAGCAACACCGACCCCGCCCATTCGCCGCCCACCGCGAACCCTTGTAGCAACCGCAGAACGATGAGAATCAACGGCGCCGCGATGCCGATTGACGCTGTGCTGGGAACCATGCCCACACTCACGGTCGACGCGCCCATGATCAGCAGGGTGGCGACCAGGGTCTTCTTGCGGCCCAGCCGGTCCCCGAAGTATCCGAAGACGGCCGCGCCCAACGGGCGGGACAGGAACGCCGTCGCGAACGTCGCCATGGAGGCGACGGTGGCCAGCGTCGGGCCGAGGCGTGGGAAGAACACCGTGGGAAACACCAGGGCGGCCGCGGTCCCGTAGATCAGGAAGTCGTAGAACTCGATGGCCGAGCCCACGAGACAGGCCGCCGCTATCCGCCGCATGGGAGTGGTAGGCCGGTTCACGGTTACGACGGTAGGTGAAGCTGCACGGTCACGCTCCTCGCTGAAGCTGGCAACTTGCTGCGCGTCAGCCCTCGGCAAGCAGCTGCTTTTTGAGCACCTTGCCCATCGCGTTGCGGGGCAGCGTGTCGACGAGGCGCACCTCGCGGGGCCGTTTGTGCACCGAAAGTTCTTGGGCGACGTGGTTGATCAGCTGGTCGGCGTTCAGGTCTTCCGCGCCGACGACGAACGCGACGATGCGCTGGCCCAGGTCTGGGTCCGGCAGGCCGACGACCGCGGCCTCCCGCACCCCGGGGTGCCCGAGCAGCGCCGTCTCGATTTCGCCTGCGCCGATCCGGTAGCCGCCGGACTTGATCAGGTCGACCGACTCGCGGCCCACGATGCGGTGCATGCCCCCGCCGTCGATGACGGCGACATCGCCGGTGCGATACCAGCCGTCGGCGTCGAACGCCTCGGCGGTGGCCTCGGGGCGGTTCAGGTAGCCGTCGAACATCATCGGACCGCGAACCTCAAGCTTGCCAACGGTTTCCCCGTCGTGTGGCACCTCGCCACCGGTGTCGTCCAGCAGCCTGGTTTGCACGCCGGTGAGCGGTAGGCCCACCCAGCCGGCGCGTCGCTCGCCGTCCGCGCGGGTCGACAGCGTGATCAGCGATTCGGACGCGCCGTACCGTTCGATGGGCCGGTGTCCGGTGAGCCGGGCCAGCCCCTCGAACACCGGCACCGGCAGCGGCGCGCTCCCGGAGACCAGCAGCCGCGCCGGGCGCAGCGCGCGGGCGGCGGCCTCGTCGGCCACCACCCGCGACCACACCGTCGGGACGCCGAAATACAGCGTGCCCCCGGCCTCCGAGCAAGCCTGCGCGTAGCCCGCCGGCGTGGGTTTTCCGGTGTGCACGAAGCGATTTCCCACCCGCAGCGACCCGAGCAGCCCCAGCACCAGGCCGTGCACGTGGAACAGCGGCAGCCCGTGCACCAACACGTCGTCGGCCGTCCACTGCCAGGCCTGCGCCAGGGCGTCGAGGTCGGCCGCGATCGCGCGGCGGCTCAGCACCACGCCTTTGGGCAGGCCGGTGGTGCCGGAGGTGTAGATGATCATCGCGGTCGCGTCGGGCGACGGCTCGGCGTAGCGGTGCCAGGACCGGGCGTGTAATCGCACCGGGATGTGCGGCAGTCCCTCCAGCTCGTCCGGGACGGGGCCCAGCCAGGCCTGCACTCCCGAATCGGTGAGCATGTGCCGGCGTTCGGCCGCACCCACGTCGGCGGGCACCGGGACGAAGGGCACGCCGGCGATCAGGCACCCGGTCACCGCGAGCACCGTCGCCGCGGTGGGCGTGGCCAGGATTGCGACCCGGTTCGCGCCGGCGACCCGCTCGGCTACCGATGTGGCGGCGCCGACCAGATCGCTACGACTCAACACGGCGCCGTCGATGCGTACCGCGTCGGCGATGTCGGTGGCGGTGACCGCCGCGGGATTCAGGGACGCCAGCAGCACGTCAGCAGGCTACCCGGCGGCCGCTTGGTCAGCCCCGCTCGTCCCAGATCTTCATCAAGGTGGACAAGATCTCCTCACCGCGTCCCAGCCCGCCGAGGTGGCTCTCGCCGTGCAACACGAACAGTTCCGCGTCGGGCAGCAACGACACGACGTGCTCACCGTGCGCGAACGGGACGATGTGGTCGCTGTCGCCATGCCACCAGCGCACCGGGACCTTGACCTCGTCGAGCCGGAATCCCCAGTCCTGGGTGAACAGGATGACGTCGTTGAACGGGGCCGCCAGCTGCTTGCGGCTGCCGTTGAGCAGGTCGTCGAGGAACATCGCGCCGAACTCGGGCCGGGTCAGCAGGCGCCGGTCGCCTTCGGGCGATATCGCCGCGTACAGATACAGCGCGGGATTGGCGACCGGACGGATCGCCCGCACCACCAGGCTCGCGCCGATCCGCAGCGGGTCACCGCCAAGCCGCAGCAGCGGCGCCACCCGCTTGCCCAGGTTCATCAGGCCGCTGGTGATCCCCTCGTCACCGAGAAAAGGCGCGACGCCACCGAGCACGCCGGCCGCCACCACCCTCTCGTGCAGCACCGCGGCCGACGCGAGGGCGTACGGACCGCCCCCGGACAGGCCGATGACGGCCATGTCGTCGATGCCGAGCGTGTCCGCGATCGTCCGCAGGTCAT
This sequence comes from Mycobacterium sp. E2238, assembly GCF_001672665.1. Taxonomy (NCBI): domain Bacteria; kingdom Bacillati; phylum Actinomycetota; class Actinomycetes; order Mycobacteriales; family Mycobacteriaceae; genus Mycobacterium; species Mycobacterium sp. E2238. Next base: position 27,407 of record NZ_LZKF01000260.1, read on the forward strand.
CGGCGAACGCCCGGATGTTCTCGTAGCGATGGGGCGTCGACGAACCGATGCCGGGGCGGTCCAGGCCGATCAGGCGGATGTTGTGCTGCTCGGCGTAGACCCGGGCCTCGACCGGGATCTGCCGGCGAGCGCCGGGGGTGCCGTGCAGCCAGAACATCGCGCGCCCCTGCGGGTCGCCGAACTCTGCGAAACCGATCTGGCGGTCCTCGCCGACGGCAACGTTTCCTTCGAGCTTGGGGCGGGCGATCTCGATGACCATGCCAGCAGCCTCGCATGTGACAAGCCGTTTACCAAAGGCTCACGGGTCAGGCGTTGAGCGGCCGCTCCCCGATCACCCGTTCGGCCCGCAGGCTCGCGAGCTCGTCCGTGGACAGGCCCAGCCCGCCCAGGATGTCGTCGTTGTGCTGACCCAGCGTCGGCGGGCCGGTGCGGTGGTGGCGGGGCGGTCCGGGAGTGATGCGAAACGGCCAGCCGGGAAAGCGGTGCGGCCCGGTGATCGGGTGGGCCAGCTCCTCGTAGTAGCCGCGCGCGTCGAGCTGGGCCCCGATCAGGTCGCGGTCGTACATGTGATCGCCGGTGATCACCTGCTCGGCCGGGATGCCTTGCTTTTGAAGGGTTTCCACGACCGCCTCAGGCGGCTGCGTGCGTGTCCACGCGGAGACCAGCTCGTCGAACAGGTCATGGTCAAGCCGCCCGTCGTCGGGCAGCGACAGCGCGACCCATCGGCCGTCCTCGGCGGTCGGGTAGACGCCCTGCAGGTAGCCGCGCCGCCTGTTGCCCTCCCGCGGACGCACGACGCCGTTCATCGAGTACTCGATCACCGGTTCGGCGGTCACGCAGGCGGTGGCGCTGCTGGCCGCCCTCGAGCACAGGAGCCGCACGGGTGTGGGGCAGTTGATCGAGATCGCCCAGATCGAGGTCACCGCCTGCGTGACCGCCGAACCGGTGATCGAGTACTCGATGAACGGCGTCGTGCGTCCGCGGGAGGGCAACAGGC
>NZ_LZKF01000261.1:0-15675 GCF_001672665.1 Mycobacterium sp. E2238
CAGAACCCCGAAGCGCGCACCTGCCTGGTCGAGGTGTATCAGACGCGGCTGGACGAACTGGCCATCGCCGACCCCGGCACCCTGAGCCCGCCCGTCGTCACCTACCAGTGCCCCGCCGACGCGGGGCCGTTGACCGCGCAGTTCTACAACGACCTCGACCCGCCGGCGGCGGTGCTCAACTGGAAGGGCAACCAGGAGATCCTCTTCCTCGAGCCCTCGGGCAGCGGCGCCCGATACGGCCGGCAGGGTTACGAGTACTGGGAGCACCAGGGCGAGGTCAAGCTCGATTTGAACGGCACCAAATTCGTCTGCCGCGCGCCGTGAGCGTGCCTAGCATGCTGGGCATGGGTCGCACATTCGACGACCTCGTGGCTGAGGCGGACGCGGCTCCCGTCGACGGCTGGGACTTCTCCTGGCTGGACGGGCGGGCCACCGAAGAACGCCCGTCGTGGGGTTACCAGCGGCAGATGAGCCAACGGCTGGCGAGCGTGTCGGCCGCCTGCGACATCGACACCGGGGGCGGCGAAGTGCTCTCCGGCGCCGAGAGATTTCCGCGCACGATGGCCGCGACGGAGTCATGGCCGCCCAATGCGGCCCTGGCCACCCAACGCCTGCATCCCCGCGGCGTTGTGGTCGTGCTGACCGGGGGCGAGCCGCGGTTGCCGTTCGCCGACGCGGCCTTCGACCTGGTGACCAGCCGCCACCCGATCGCGGTGCGGTGGCCCGAGATCGCCCGGGTGCTGCGACCGGGCGGCACCTACTTCGCCCAGCAGATCGGGCCGGCGACCATGGCCGAACTCGTCGAATACTTCATCGGGCCGCAGCCGGAGAAATGGGCCGAGCTACACCCCGACGTCCAGAGCGCCGAAGCCGAGGCCGCCGGGATGGACATCGTCGATATCCGCATGGAACGAATGCGGGCCGAGTTCTTCGACATCGGCGCCGTTATCTACTTCCTGCGCAAGGTGATTTGGACGGTGCCAGACTTCACGGTCGGCGCCTACCGGGAGCGGCTGCGCGAATTGCACGAGCGCATCGAGGCCGACGGCCCCTTCGTCGCGCACTCCGTGCGGCTGCTCGTCGAGGCGCGCAAGCCGGCCGAGTGATCGCAAGCGCGGCGAAGCCGGGCGCTGGGGGCACCCCCAGCGAAGCGCGGGGGACGGGTCACGACCATCAGGTGATCAGCCCTCGGCGCGCAGCACGTCCAGCGCGTGCTGCAGATCGGCGGGGTAGGGGCTGACGATCTCCATCCGCCTGCCGTCCGCCGGGTGGGCGAACGACAGCGACCGGGCGTGCAGCCACTGCCGTTGGAGCCCAAGCCTTTTCGCGAGTTTCGGATCAGCCCCGTAGACGAGGTCGCCGCAGCACGGGTGGTGCAGCGCGGAGAAGTGCACCCGAATCTGGTGCGTGCGACCGGTTTCCAGGTGCACGTCGAGCAGGCTGGCGGCGTGAAAGGCTTCGATGGTGTCGTAATGGGTGAGGCTGTGCCGGCCGTCCTTGGTGACGGCGAACTTCCACTCGCCACCGCGGTGCCGCCCGATCGGCGCGTCGATCGTCCCGCTCGACGGGTCCGGATGCCCCTGCACCAGCGCGTGATAGCGCTTGTCCACCGTGCGCTGTTTGAACGCGCGCTTCAGGACGGTGTAGGCGCGCTCCGACAGCGCCACCACCATCACCCCGGAGGTTCCAACGTCGAGGCGGTGCACGATGCCCTGCCGCTCCGGCACGCCCGAGGTGGTGATCCGGTAGCCGGCGGCGGCCAGCCCGCCGAGCACCGTGGGCCCGGTCCACCCGACCGACGCATGCGCGGCCACCGCGGCCGGCTTGTCGACCGCGACGATGTCGTCGTCGGAATACAGGATCGTCATGCCCTCGATGTCGACCGGCGTGTTCTCCACCGGCGCCGAGGCTTCGGGCAGGCGCACCTGCAGCCAGGCGCCGCCGGTCAGCCGGTCGGATTTGCCGGCCTGCACGCCGTCCAGCTCCACCCCGCCGTCCTCGGCCAGGGCGGCCGCGGCGCTGCGGGACAGCCCCAGCAGGCGCGCCAGCCCCGCATCCACGCGCATGCCCGCCAGCCCCTCGGGCACCGGCATGGAACGGTCAGTCATTCGCGCTGGTCGGCCTGCGCCTGCCCACGGTGTCGAAGTCGTAGCCGAAGATCGACAGCACCACCAGCAGGATGGCGCCGCCCACCACCGAGGGGTCGGCGACGTTGAACACCGGCCACCAGCCGACCGACAGGAAGTCCACGACATGGCCGCGCAGCGGCCCGGGCGCCCGGAAGAAGCGATCCACCAGGTTGCCCATGGCGCCGCCGAGGATCATCCCCAGCCCGACCGCCCACCAGGGCGACACCAGCCGGCGTCCCATCCAGAAGATCCCGGCCACCACTGCGGTGGCGATCAGCGTCAGCGCCCAGGTGTATCCCGTCGCCATCGAGAACGCGGCCCCGGAATTGCGCACCAACGTCCAGGTCACCGTGTCGCCGATGATCGGCACCGGCTGGCCGGGGGGCAAAAGTTTGACGGCGAGCACCTTGGTGACGACGTCCAGGGCCAAGACGATCGCCGCGACCGACAGCAGCAGGCGCAGCCGCCTCGGCGGCCGCTTCGGGTCGGCGGCGGCGGCGTCGTCGGCGGCCTCGTCGGTGGACGTCACGGGCTCAGTGGATCCGGTGGGTTCCTCGGGCACTCTCACATCATCCCCCAATGCGGACGCGGGCTGGCCGATGTTCGCGGTCGGCGTGCGCGATGATCTCACCATGGGCCGGCTCACCGTCATCGCCACCGGAGGCACGATATCGACCGGCACCGGCGCGGACGGCGTGCACCGGCCCTCGTACGGCGCGGCCGACTTGGCGGCCGGTCTCGACGTCGACGTCGTCGACGCGCTGGCGTTGGACAGCTCCCAGCTGGTGCCGGCCGATTGGGACCGGATCCGCGGCGCCGTGCGGTCGGCGATCGACGGCGGCGCCGACGGTGTGGTGGTCACGCACGGCACCGACACCATGGAGGAGAGCGCGCTGTGGCTCGAGCTCACCCACGCGGGCGACGTCCCGGTGGTCCTCACCGGGGCGATGCGCAGCGCCGACGCGCCCGACGCCGACGGCCCGGCCAACCTGCGCGCCGCTCTGGCCGTGGCGGGGCACCCCGGCGCCCGCGGCCTTGGCGTCCTGCTGTGTTTCGCCGGCCGGGTGCTGCAGCCCCTGGGCCTGACGAAGGTGGCGACCAACGACCTGAGCGGCTTCGCCGGTGAGCTGATCGGCACCGTGAATGGCGGCGTCACGCTGGCCGGCACCAAGACCCGGCCCCAGCTCGGCGAGCTCACCGCGGCGGACGCGCCCCGGGTGGACATCGTCGCCGCCTACCTGGGCAGCGACGGGGTGGCCCTGGACGCGTGCGTGGCCGCCGGGGCGCGGGGCCTGGTGCTCGAGGCGCTGGGTTCGGGTAACGCCGGCGACGCGGTGGTCGGGGCGGTGGCCCGCCATTGCCGGGCCGGGGTCGCCGTGGCGGTGTCCACCCGCGTCCCGGGCGGGCGGGTCGGCGCCAGCTACGGGCCCGGCCACGATATGGCGGCCGCCGGCGCGGTGATGGTGCCCAGGCTGCGGCCGCCGCAGGCCCGGGTGCTGATGATGGCCGCGCTGGCCGCGCGGCTACCGGTCGGCGACGTCATCGCCCGCTGGGGCTGACATGTCGGCTTCGAGCGCGCCCAGGTAGTCCGGCCAGTCCAGGGAGTCGACCGGGTTCGCCTTGGTCAGCTCGGCGGTGTCGGCGGGGAACGTCCGCGCCGCGCCCGGCCCCGAGGCGCGGGTCTCGAACCGCACGGTGACCACGCCGTGGCCCGCGCCCTGCACCCAGCCGTGCCCGAGCTCGCGGTGCGACACGTCGTCGCCCACCCGCCACGGCGACCCCGCTTCGGCCACCGGTGCGAACATGGCCTCGGCCGCGGTCTCGACTGGATATTCCTCCGAGGTCTCCCCCGCCAGGTCCAGATCGGGGAACAGCGACTCCTGGCGCACGTCGCTCAACCCCGAAAAGCCCACGCCCAGTAGGCGAATCGGCCCGATCTCACGGGGATCCAGCAGCAGCCGCCGGGCCACCGCGACGAGCGCGCCGGGCTCGGTCGTCGCGTAGGGCAGAGTCGCCGAGCGGGTCAGCGTGCTCATGTCGGACTTCTTCAGCTTCACCGTGACCGTGCGGGCGCCGCGGCCGTCGCGCAGCAGCCGCTGATGCGCGTGCTCGGCGATCGGGTCGATCGCCTCACGCAGCTGCTCGAGGCTGGTCAGGTCGACGGCGAAGGTGGACTCGGAGCTGATCTGTTTGGCTTCGGCGCGCTCGGCGACGGGCCGGTCGTCGATGCCGAGCGCCAGGCGGTGCAGCGCCGGCCCGATCGTCGCGCCCAGGATGTTGGCGGCCTCGGCGTCGGTCAGCGCGGCCAGCTGACCGATGGTGTCGATGCCGAGTCGATTCAGCTTCTCCTCGGCGACCGGACCGATGCCCCACAGCCGCCGCACCGGCAACCCGCCGAGCAGCGACCGCTCCTCGGCGCGCCGGACCACCCGAATGCCGTCGGGCTTGGCCAGGCCCGACGCGATCTTGGCGATCTGCTTGCCCGAGCCGGCGCCGACCGAAGCGATCAGGCCGGTCTCGGCGCGCACCCGTCGGCGCAGGTCCTCGCAGAACGCCTCGACGTCCTCGGCGGACGCGCCGGCGAGGCGGGCCGGTTCGCCGAAGCCCTCGTCGAAAGACAGCTGCTCGACCACCGGCACCACGCTGCGCACCGTGTCGAAGACCCGCCGGCTGGCCACCCCGTACACCACCCCGCGCGGCGGCAGCACCACCGCGGTCACGCCGATCAGGCGGCGGGCCTGATGCATCGGCATGGCGGAGCGGGCGCCGTACACGCGGGCTTCGTAGCTGGCCCCGGCGACCACGCCGCGCCCGCCCAGGCCGCCCACCAGCACCGGGCGCCCGCGCAGGGTCGGCCGGGTGAGTTGTTCGACCGAGGCGAAGAACGCATCCATGTCCAGGTGCAGCACCCAACGGGACTCCACACTTCGAAATGCTATTGGTCTAGCGTCGTTGGGTATGGAGGCTGACGGCACCGACGCGTCGAGGTCTCGCTGGGAGCGCCTGCGCCATCAATGGGATCAGCGGCTGCAGCCCGGCGAGCAGGCCACCGTGCTGGCCTGGACGTCGTTCACCCTCACGTTCGCCGGACTGCGGGCGCTCACGCACTGGATCCGCGCCGGCCACGGCCCGTCGGGTGGTGGTATGTCGATGGGCGGGAGGCACTTTCACCACTACAACATCGGCATCGGGATGCTCGCGACGGTGGGCGGCGTGGGCCTGCGCGGAACCGACAGGCAACGCCGGCATCCGGTAGCGGCCATCGCGTACGGCGCCGCGAACGCGATGATCGTCGACGAACTCGCCCTGCTCTTGGACCTCAAGGATGTCTACTGGGCGCGCGAGGGCCGCGAGAGCGTCGACGTCGCGGTCGGCCTCATCGCCACCGGCGCGACGGTCGTCGCGGGTATGCCGTTCTGGCCGCACGCCCACCGGGCGCTGCGCTCGCGCGCGTAACCCGCAGCGGCGGCGATCTCAGGGATGCTGCAGCGGCTCCGGGTGGATCGGCTGCGGGTGGACCGGTTGCGGCGGGTGGACCGGTTGCGGCGGGTGACAGGCGAAACACTCGATCGGGGGGTGGCCGCCACCGCTCGGGGCGGGCTGGCCGCCGCCCTGCTGACTGCCGCCTTGCTTGGGTGGCACCGGAATCGGCACGGGCACGGGCACGATCACCGGCGGGACGTTGACGGTCACGTTGGGAGGAGGCGGCGGGGCGCCCGGATCGGCCGGGGCGGGGGGACCGGCCGGGGCCGCCACGGGCGCCGGCGCGGGCCCGACCGCGACGGGTGTGTCCCCACCGCTGACGGGTGCGGGCGAGACGTGCTCGGCGTCGGGAGGGGTGGGCGCCGGGGCCGGCGGCGCAACGGCGCTGGGGGCCGGCGTCACCGAACCGACGCTGGAATTCGGAACCACGACGGCAGGCCTCTGGTCCTTGGAGCCCCACCCGTCGACGAGCATCAGGCCGAGCCCGGTGACCGCTCCGAGCGCTCCGACCAGGGCCCCGGCCACCAGGGCGTTTGTCGCCCTCGAACGTGGCTTCGGGGTCGAGGAGTCCGCACTCTTGACGGGCTCGGACAGCGAACCGTCCTCGATCTCGGGGTCGCCCAGCGGGCTCGACGCCCACGCCTCGGCGACGGTCAGATCGTCGTATGGGTCGGCGGCGAAGGTCGTCGACTGGAAGCCTTCGATGGTGCTCATGGCGTGTTCCTCAAACTGTGGTCGCGACCCCCGGTGGGTCGCCGTCACAGGTAGGAGCAGCCAGCCCCGGCGGCGCGGACACTTTTTTCGGAACTTCTTTCTTCGCGACCCCCACGCGTTCTCCGCGTCAGGCCGAATATGCGGCGAATACCTCATGCGCCGAAGCGGTGCGCTCGTGCACAGTAGTTGGCGAGCGCTCGGGAATGGGACGCGAAAGGACTGCCGTGTCATTGTTGAGAACCCTGAAGGCGGCGCGGGCCGAGGCACGGCGCGCCAGAGACACCGAGTTCGCCCGCCTGGTCGCATTGCCGCCCACGGAGGAGCTGGCCGCGCAACTCATGGCCGCATTCGGACCCGACGGGCCTAAGCGCGGCAAACCGCTGACCCAGTACGACTTCATCAAATGGGTGCTGCGCCGGGCGGAGTTCACCTCCCGCGGCCAGCGAGCCATGAGTTCCAAGAAGCTGGTCGCGCCCGTGCGCGAGGCCCTGCAGGTGTTGGAGCACAGCGAACTGGTCTACCTGAGCGTCGGGGGCGAGGGAAAGCCCGACAATTGGCATCCCACCAATCGGGGAATGGTAGCGCTGGACGAAGGGTATGACGCTGTCGCGCAATGCATCTCAGCCCGACGGTTTCGGCAAGACGAGACCCGGTGAGACGGGGGGCCGGCGCCACCGAGGCCGAATTGTTGGGATCGGGAGCGCGGCCGGGACGGTTCGCTGGCATACCGATGCAGAACATCGCCTGAGGGCACCCGCGAAAGGAACGACCATGAAGTTCAGGGCCCGCGCGCAGCACGACCCGGCGCTCAACCAGCAGGCCGCCGCCGTGGCGGCGGAAATCCTGCGTCAACCGGTTGAGGCGGCCACGCGATGCGAGCAGACGTCGACCAAAGCCATGCAGATGTATCCGTCGGCCGGGGGCGAGGTGAATTGGCGAAGCGTGCCTAACGGCACCGGCCTACCGAAGAGTTTCATCCTGGCCGTCACCGCGTCTGGCGTCTACGCGCTCGAAGACAAGCAGCACCGCGGAGTCCTGGTGGCCGGCAACGTGCTCAAGGCGTGGGATCGCTCGGGCTTTCGGGCCCAGGCCGGCAACGACGTGTCGGCCAGGGCGCGCGGGCTGCCCGACGACCGGCAGATCATCACGCTGTGGCTGCCGATCGACGGCGACAGCGGCCGGGTGGCGCAGCAGATCGCCGCGCAGCGGGCGGCTTCCGGCCAGCGCATCCCGGGCCTGCCGCATGCCTTCGTCATCGCCAAGGACGAGGCGGGCCAACGCATCGTCGACGCGCTGGGCGCGGCGCCGGCGCCGCCAGGTGCCGGGCCGAACATCGTCATCGGCGGCCGGCGGCTCGAAGACATCGTCGCGGGCGCCGCGCCGCAACGCCCGGCCGCCGAGCGCCTGCGGGAGCTCGAGGAGCTGCGTGCGGCCGGGGCGATCACCGATGCCGATTACACCCGCAAGCGGGCCGAGATCATCGCGGCGATCTGAGTCGCGAGGGCTGGTGGGCGCGGCCCGGGGGCGCCGGCCGACCGCGGCACGTCGCGCACCGTTGCGCGGCGCGCGGGGTCAACCCCGGCTAAGCTCTAGCGCATTCGCGCTGACGACGGTTTGCTGACGACCGCAGTGGGTGTGCCCGATCCGCGGTTGGCCCCGGCGGTCTTCCCTCTGAAGCGCGGGCCTGGACGTTTGCCCGCGGCGCCTTCGCGCAGGCCGCGGGTAGCTGCACCGGAGGGGACGGCGGGTGTTGGGATCGGATGAGCTGATCGAGCGCGACGCGGTGCTCAGGGAGCTGGCAGGGCTCAGACGCGCGGCGGCCGGCGGCAGCGGACGCGTGGTCTTGCTGCGCGGCGAGGCGGGCGCGGGTAAGACCTCCGTCATCGCGCGGTTCGTCGCCAGGCTGGGCGACTCGGCGGCGGTGTTGGAGGGCTGGTGCGATCCGTTGAGCGCGCCGCGCCCGCTGGGCCCGTTACTGGACATGTTGGCCGGCACGGCATATGCGCCGGCGGAGGCGATGCGCGCCGCCGTCGACACGGGCGACACCGAATCGGTGTATGCGCGGTTGCTCGCGCTCTTCGCCTGCGGCGGCCCGTGGGTGTGCGTGATCGAAGACGCCCACTGGGCCGACGGCGCCACGCTTGACCTGCTGCGCTTCCTGTCCCGCCGGATCGCGGCGCTGCCCGTGCTGTTGCTTGTTTCCTATCGCCACGACGAGATCGGCGAAGACCATCCCCTGGCCGTGCTGCTGGGCGACCTGGCGACGTCGAAGGCGGTGAGCCGGATATCGCTGGCCCCGCTGAGCGCGGCCGGGGTGGCCCAGCTGGCCGCGGGCACCGGCATCAACGCCGCCGCACTGCACCGGCTCACCGGTGGAAACCCGTTCTACGTGACCGAGGTGCTGGCCGCCGGCTCGGACGTCTTCGCCGTCGATGCGTTGCCGCGCACCGTGTTCGAAGCGGTGTGGGGCAGGCTTGCGCGAATCTCCGACGCCGGGCGCGAAACGGCCCACGCCGCCGCGGTGTGCGGCGCCCGTCCCCGGATTGCGCTCGTGCAGAAGGTGTGCCCCGCCGCGGCCGACGGGCTTGCCGAGTGCGTCAGCGCCGGCATTCTCGTCGCCGACAGCGACACCGTGGGCTTTCGTCACGAGCTGGCGCGCCGCGCCGTGCTCGACATCATTCCCGACTATCAGCGCCGCGAGTTGCACGAGCGCGTGCTCACCTCGTTGTCCGATCACCCCCCGGCCCCGGAAATGCTGGGAGCGTTGGCGTTTCACGCTGACCAGGCAGGGGTGGCGGGCGCGGTCATCACCTATGGTCCAGCAGCCGCCCGTCGAGCGTTGGCTTTGGGAGCTCACCGTGAAGCGGCCGACCTGTATGCGATGGCATTGCGTTACGCCGAAACCGTCGCCGACGCGGAGAAAGTCGTGTGGCTCGAGCAACACGCCATCGCCAGCTACTACACGGGCGTCACCGACGCTGCCGCGCAATCGTTTCGCGAGGCGATCGCGCTGCGGCGCGCCATGGGCGACGCCCTGGCCGAAGGGGACGACCTGCAGTGGCTGTCCTTCATGCTGTGGCCGCTGGGACGCCGGACGGAAGCGATCGAGGCCGGGCGCGATTCGCTGCGGCTGCTCGAAACCGTAGGTCCCTGTTCACAACTGGCGTGGTCGCTGGTGAACATGGCTCAGCTTGCCGCCGTCTGCTACGAGGCGGGAGGTGAAGACTATGCGTCCCGGGCCATCGCGTTGGGCACCCAGCTGTCAGATCCCGCGGCGGTGGTCAGGGCCCGGATATTCCAGGCGCTGGCCGGCGTGGTCCGCGCCGAGGGGGGATGGGAGGAGCTCGAGGCGGTATGGCGGGAGAGCATGGCGACCGACGGGATGGCCGAAAACGCCGGCCTCGCCGGGGCGCTGCTGTCCTGGACCGCCGCGCTGCACCACGACCTCGAGCGCGCCGACGCCTACACCCCGGAATCCGCGGAGTTCTGCGCGGACCACGATATCCACGTCTATCACCCGTTTCCGGTCGGAGCGGCCGCGCTTGTCCGGATGCACCGCGGCGACTGGGACGACGCCCTGGCCTGCGCCGAGGACCTGTTGAGCTGGCCGGCGCTGAACTCCACCGCGCGAATCCTCCCGCTGATCACCGTCGCGTTGATCCGCGCGCGACGGGGCGAGCAATCGGTTGCGGACCTGCTCGACGACGCGCTGGGCGACCCCGACCCGCGGGACCTCTTCCGTCTTGGTGCCGTGTGGGCGGCCCACGCCGAAGCGGCGTGGCTGTCCGGTGACGACGATGCGGCGCGCGTGCACGCCGAGACCGGTCTAGCCGCGGCCGCGGCCGGCCGGCCGGATCCTTGGCTGGTGGGTCGCCTGCGCCGGTGGGCCCTGTTGTCCGGTGGCCGGGTCGACGGCGCCCCGGGGGGCGACAGCCATACGCCCTACGACCTTGAAACCAGCGGGGATTGGCGGGTCGCCGCTGCCGAATGGGCCCGGCGCGGCTGCCCGTACGACGCGGCCGTCGCGCAATTGGGCGGAGACATCGCCGCCGTCGAGGACGCGCGCGATGCGTTTCGCCGGTTGGGAGCGCGCGCCGCGGCGCGCCGCGCCGCGCAGCGACTTGCGGCCCTGACCGGGCGTGTCCCTGACAGCCGCCGGAAGAAGACGATCGCCGACCCGGACGGCCTCACCGAGCGCGAGCGGGAGGTGCTCGAATTGCTCGCCGACGGCCACAGCGACGCCGACATCGCCGCCGTCCTCTTCATAAGTCCGAAGACCGCCAACCGCCACGTCGGTTCGATCCTCGCCAAGCTCGGCGTCCGCAACCGCACCCAAGCCGCCGCGGCTTACGCCAAGTCACGGGCCTCGATCACGACGCCCTGAACCGGCACCGGTGCGGGCCCAAAAATGGGGTGAACACCTCATGCGCCGCGACCGTCCGGTTGAGCACACTGGGCAGATGACCGATCGAAGGCCCCGGCTCTCCCCGTTTCACCTGCCGGGAATCACTCTCCCGGCTCGGATTTGGGTTGGGATCGGTAGCCGATCCGACGGTTAACCGTCTGAGTCGCCCGGAAATCGGGCCCCGCGAACGAACGAAAGGAAGAGTCCATGACCAGCACCCTCAAGCGCGCCATCGTGATAGCACTGTTGTCGAGCAGCGCCGCGGCGTCAGGCCTTGGCCTGGCCACGGGCACTGCCGCGGCCGATGCGTTCGGCAATCACCAATGGTGCCCCGGCCAGAGCCTGCCGCGCTCCGATGTGCCGATCAATTGGGACATGGGCGTCTGCCATGACTACCACTACGTGGGAGCCTGGACGGTCGTCGAGGGCATCCGGCCCAACCCGTGCCCCCCGATCGCCTTCATGTGCCCCTGACGGCCGCTAGACCTTGGCGATGCTCACCCGGACGCCGTCGCCGATGTCCGCGCCGTCGGCCGGGTCGCCGAATTCGAAGCTGGTGGCCAGGATCTCACCGGCGATCAGGTCGCGGTGCGTGCGCGCCCAGTCCGCCCGCTCGCCCGGCACCGACATCACCACGGAAATCCGGTCGGACACGTCCAGGCCCGTCGACTTGCGCAGCTCCTGCAGCTCGCGGATGCGGTCCTTGGCCCAACCCTCGGCCTCCAGCTCCGGGGTGACGGTGCCGTCCAGCACCACCAGCCCCACCCCGTCGGGCAGCGCCGCGGTGAACTCGGGGTCGGCGGCGACCAGCCGCGAGCTGTACTCCTCGGGTTGTAGCACCGCGGGCCCCGCGCTCAGCGTGCCGTCGGGGTTGACGACGCCCTCCCCCGCCTTCACCGCCTTGATGGCGGCCTGCACGTCCTTGCCCAGCCGCGGACCGGCCGCCCGGGCGTTGACGGTGAGCTCGAACCGCCCGTAGGTGTCGATGGCGTCGGTCAGCTCGACGCTCTTGACGTTGAGCTCGTCGGCGATCAGGTCGGTGAACGGCGCCAGCCGCTGCGGATCATTCACCGCAACAGTCAATTTCGGCAGCGGCAGGCGCACTCGCAGCTTCTTGGCCTTGCGCAGGGACGACGCCGCCGAGCACACTTCGCGGACCTGGTCCATCGCGGCGACCAGGTCGGGGTCCGCGGGCACCACCCCTTCTTCCGGCCAGTCGGTCAGGTGCACCGAGCGGCCGCCGCTGAGGCCACGCCAGATGATCTCGGTGACCGACGGAAGGAGCGGGGCGGCCAGCCTGGCCGTCACCTCGAGCACGGTGTGCAGGGTATCGATGGCGTCCGCGTCTTCCTCCCAGAACCGCGAACGCGACCGGCGCACATACCAATTCGTCAACGCTTCGGTGAACTGGCGCAGCTGCTCGCAGGCCCGGGAGATGTCGCAGGTGTCCATTTCCCGGGTGAGGTTGTCGCGCAGTTCGGCGAGCTTGGCCAGGATGTAGCGGTCCAGCACCTGCCGCGAGTCGGTGCGCCAGGTGCCGACTTTGGGCGCGTAGAGAGCCAGGAAGCTGTAGGCGTTCCACAGCGGCAGCAGGACCTGGCGCACACCCTCGCGGATGCCCTGCTCGGTGACGATCAGGTTGCCGCCGCGCAGGATCGGCGAGGCCATCAGGAACCACCGCATGGCGTCGGAGCCGTCGCGGTCGAACACCTCGGACACGTCCGGGTAGTTGCGCAGCGACTTGCTCATCTTCTGCCCGTCGGAACCCAGCACAATGCCATGCGCAACACAGGTTTTGAATGATGGCCGGTCGAAGAGCGCGGTGGCCAGCACGTGCAGCGTGTAGAACCAGCCGCGGGTCTGGCCGATGTATTCGACGATGAAGTCGCCCGGGTAGTGGGTGTCGAACCAGTCGCGGTTCTCGAACGGGTAGTGCACCTGGGCGTACGGCATGGAGCCCGAGTCGAACCACACGTCGAGCACGTCGGGGATGCGCCGCATGGTGCTGCGGCCGGTCGGGTCGTCGGGATTGGGGCGAGTCAGCTCGTCGACGTAGGGCCTGTGCAGGTTGGTGGGCCGGACCCCGAAGTCGCGCTCCAGCTCGTCGAGGCTGCCGTATACATCGATGCGCGGGTAGGCCGGGTCGTCGGATTTCCACACCGGAATGGGACTGCCCCAGTAGCGGTTTCGGGAGATCGACCAGTCGCGGGCACCCTGCAGCCACTTGCCGAACTGGCCGTCCTTGACGTGTTCGGGGTACCAGGTGATCTGCTGGTTGAGCTCGACCATGCGGTCGCGGAATGCTGTGACCGCGACGAACCACGACGACACCGCCCGGTAGATCAGCGGGTTGCGGCAGCGCCAGCAGTGCGGGTAGGGGTGCTCGTAGGTCTCGTGCCCCAGCAGCACCGCGCCGTTCGCCGCGGCCGGGCCGGTGCCGTTCTTCAGGTCGCGGATGATGTGCGGGTTGGCATCAAAGACGTGCTGGCCCTGGTAATCCGGGACCGTCGCGTCGAAGCGGCCCTTGGAATCGACCGGGGTGACGGCCACGATGCCGACCTTGTCGGTGGTGGCCATGTCGTCCTCGCCGTAGGCCGGCGCCATGTGGACGATGCCGGTGCCGTCCTCGGTGGTGACGAACTCGCCGGGCAGCACCTGAAAAGCCTTGGGGCTGTCCATGAAATACGGGAACGGCGGCAGGTAGCGGGTGCCGAGCAGGTCGGCCCCGAGGGAGGTGCTCAGGATCTCGGGTTCCTCACCGAGCTCGCGGGCGTAGGCGGCCAGCCTTGGCTGCGCCAGCACGAAGCGGTGGTCGCCGGCCCGGACCTCGACGTAGGTGACCTCCGGGTTGACCGCGACCGCCAGGTTGGACGGCAGCGTCCACGGCGTGGTCGTCCACACCAGCAGATAGGAGCCGTCCAACGCACCGCCGACCACCTTGAAACCCACGGTGAGCGCCGGGTCCTGGCGGCTCTGGTAGACGTCGTCGTCCATGCGCAATTCGTGGTTGGACAGCGGGGTTTCGTCGCGCCAGCAGTAGGGCAGCACCCGGTAGCCCTCGTAGGCCAGGCCCTTGTCCCAGAGTTGCTTGAACGCCCAGATCACCGACTCCATGTAGGACAGGTCGAGCGTCTTGTAATCGTTGTCGAAGTCGACCCAGCGGGCCTGGCGGGTGACGTAGGCCCGCCACTCGTCGGTGTAGCGCAACACCGATTCCCGGCACGCGTCGTTGAACGCGGCGATCCCCATGTCGTCGATCTGCGATTTGTCGTTGATGCCCAGCTGGCGCTCGACCTCGAGCTCGGCGGGCAGCCCGTGGGTGTCCCAGCCGAAACGGCGCTCCACCTTGTAGCCGCGCATGGTGCGGTACCGCGGGACGATGTCCTTCACGTAGCCGGTGAGCAGGTGCCCATAGTGCGGCAGCCCGTTGGCGAAGGGCGGGCCGTCGTAGAAGACGTATTCTTCGGCGCCCTCGCGGCGGGCGATGCTGGCCCGGAAGGTGTCGTCGCGGGCCCAGTAGTCGAGGACCTCGAGTTCGAGGGCCGGGAAGTCGGGTGCGCCGCTCGCCAGTTTGGGATAGGCCCTGGCTTCAGCGTTTTCTGTCAAAGCGTCGTCTCCTGCGTGCCTATGGTGAGGCCGGGGACGACGACGCGCTGCCTGCGCGAGCGCCGCGGTACCACCCCGCTTGCCACGCTGCCGCGTGGCCGCTCGTTGGAGGCTGTGACGGGCCCACCCGTTCGGTTCTACTGAGCTGGCCAGAGAAAGAAGCCGGCTGTTCTTCCGAAGGCTCCCCGGTGATGCCGGATCAACGCCAGTGGGTCGATTCTACTCAGGCGGAGCACCCCAAGGGGCTACCTGGCCTCAGGAAAGACCTGCGGCCGGGTAGCCCCTTGGAGCCTCGGTTGGTCGCTGTTCATCGGATCAGGCCTGCACCTCGAGCACGCCGACGCGCCACAGCGCCGCGTAGAAGTGCCGCAGGGGGACGCTCAACAGGCGGGTGGCGCCCTCCACCAGCGGGTCGCCGGCGAGGATGGGCTGCTTGATCGCCTTGCTGGGGGTCTTCTTCGGGGCCGGGGCCCGGGTCGTCTCGACGTCGCGCACCACCGTCAGCGTGCGGGCGGGCGCTTGGGTCACCACTTCGTCGTACAGAGCTGCGGTCATGGTCGCCTCCTGGAGGGGATTTCTAACGGGGACTAACTGGACTGACGCGTCCCGTCCCGTCGCGGTTCCGATCCCAGAACGCTTGGCCGATAAGCCACTTAGCGTTGCGACGCTCAGCTGAGAACGTCGTGCCGGAGACCGGATCGGGACGAGACGGAGTTCGGACTTCGGTCCGGACTGTCACTGGAACTCATGTGTCCCTCACCTCCTCGCGGTCACGAAAGCGTGCGGTTATCCGCACGCGATTTGCGCGCAGCATGAGGAGCGAAAACCCGACGACCGTCGGAGATCCGCACCCCTCTCGTCAGAGCTTCGGCACCACACGACGTGTCCGGTATTCCGGAAGCCACCTGGGCTCAACCCTTAAGCCGGGAGGAGCTGTCCTGACCCGGGGCGTCTTTCGACGTTCGGGGTCAGTGGCCTGTATTCGTGTAGACGCCTCACCTAACGAGGTGCATACCCGACCGATAATGCACGACGGGTCCGACCGGGTCAAACTCCTCGGTGTCACGTTTCGCGATCTTTACGGATTTTGGCGGCGCGCCCACAGGATTCGGCCAGGTTCGAGCCTCTGAACTGCGGATATGTCGCGGCGAGTCGGCCCCGATTGTTCATCTCTTGTTTGCCCAGGCCCGCCGCAGCGGCCGTCCATGTGCGTCCACGGCGGAGGTCGTCGGCGTGTCGCCGCCGTGAGCGCACACCGAAAGCCGTGGGCGCACACCCGAAACGGCGCTTGCGGCCAAAAGCCCCGTCAGTTCTCGACGAGGCCCTCGAGCCGGCCAA
>NZ_LZKF01000262.1:0-15996 GCF_001672665.1 Mycobacterium sp. E2238
GAAGCACCGCCATCGGCTTCGCCCGCGCCCAAACCCGTTGTGCCGCAAGCGCCCACTCCGCGAACCGAGATCGCCGACGCGGCGTTCATCGCCGCGTTGAAGCACGAAGGGGTACCAGTCCCGAGCCACGAATACGTGATGACCCAAGGTCACGCGGTCTGCGACTTCCTGGCGCACCAACCCAATTTCGCGGATGCGGTCGAATTCGTTCGGCGATCTCGGTTCGCGGAGTGGGCGCTTGCGGCACAACGGGTTTGGGCGCGGGCGAAGCCGATGGCGGTGCTTCCGACGGCTGGGCCGATGAATCCTCGCGGTGGACCGAAAACATCATCACCACCGCGGCGACGACGGCCACCAGAGATAACGGCAACGCCGCGAGCAGGCCCAAGTGCCGCGGCACGCCCTTACGCCGGCGAAGCGTGGTGCCGATTTGGCCGCCCCGCGACCCGGTGTAGGTGGCAACGTCGGTTCCATGCGCTTTCGCCGCCGCGGGGAGAGACGCCCCGACACTGTGGGCCAGGAGCTCGTCGAGCAGTTCGTCAACCTCACGCGATAACGGTTGACCGCCGTGCTCCCGGCCCGCTTGGCGCCCGAGCGCGATGCGCCGCAATTCCGCATCGATGGTCTCGCGGTCGCGCATATCAACCAGTTTGAGCGTGTCAGGACATCGTCACAACCCCCGGTAAATGCGGACCGATGACGGCGCCCTTACACGGCTGCGTCCCCGCTGGCCAGATGGCGTTGCCAATGCTGCCTCGAACGGCCCCCAACGCCAGGGAAGACTCGCTGCGGGCCAGCCGTCACTGTTGCCGGTTGGACCCCTCGCATGCCTCATCGAGGTGGCGCGGTGACAGGCCGGAGGCCCCGGATCCGATTCGTTGCCAGTCGGCCTTCGAATGACATGAAAAACGTTCTGGGGCAGTCGATTACATCTTTCCCATACCCCGCGTGGTACGCTTGCCCGGGATGCCCGTCGGCATCCGTTCAAAATGAGAGAAGTTGAAGGTATGACACAGGGAACTGTGAAATGGTTTAACAGCGAAAAAGGCTTCGGTTTTATCGCTCCGGACGGCGGCGCAGCAGATGTGTTCGTCCACTACTCGGAAATCCAGGGAAACGGCTACAGGTCGCTGGAGGAAAACCAGCGAGTTGAGTTCAGTGTCGAGCAGGGGGCCAAGGGTCCGCAGGCAGTCGGAGTGACCGCCGTCTAGGGCGAGTTCTACCGTGTGGGCTGGTGGGTTGTTTCCCACCAGCCCACAGCACGTTAAAGGGTGTTTCGGGCCGCTTCCGGCAGGACACAGATGGGCATGAATTTCGGGCTCGACGAATGACAGGCGCTCGGCGCCGCGTCGTTGCCCACTCTGGCGTGTAGATTGGTGGCAGCAGTCCATGTTCGCGCTGCCGACTAACCAAATTCTTGTGGAGATGATCAGATCCACGAATCGATCGCCCTTCGCCCAGCCAACCATGTTTGGGCCGGAGCCAAACTAACTTGAGGACCCGCTTCATGACATCGTCCGATTTGTTTTCACATCGCTACGAGCCCGAGGTCGTGTCACCTGCCAGCCGCGATGCGGAACCGGTGCAACTTCCGACTTTCTCCGACCGCCCCAATAGCGATTCCGCAGCTCCCAAGCCCTGAGCGCTGAGCGCGATGCCGGCCTGACCGCGACCCGTCTCGGCCACGCTCCGTCGCCTACTGCGCCGGAGGCGGGACGGGACCTGGCGGTCCGTCGGTCGGGGGCGGTGGCGACGGCGACCGCTGCGTGCAGTCGGGCACGAAGATCACCACATGCCCGACCATCGTCCAACCGATCGCGCACCCCGGCGGCAGCAGAGGGCGGGTACCCGGGGCAGTGATCAGCGCCGTCACCACCACGGTGAGCAGCGCCGGACGGATGAGACGGGAGACGACCGTGGCGGTTGCCGTGGTGGTCGCAGCTCGGCGAATCCTGGTCCGTCTCTCGTTCGGTTCAGCCGCGGCGTCAGCCATGTTGCTTTCCACTCTGCTGGGCGGGCGATTCTCAAGTCTGGAATAAGCCGCGGCCGCCTGCAACTCGAGGGGCTTTCCCGGTCGCCTCGAGCTCTTACTGCCACGGCGCGTGAATCGCGTTGAGGTTACTCAGGTTTTGCACTTCAGGAATACCTCGAAGTCCCCCTAGGGAGATACTCGCAACGGCATTGATCTCAGGCGGTCAAATGCGAAAGACTGTTCAGGGCAAATCGACGGAAGTGACTTCAGTGAGCCCCAGGCCGACAGTCGCCGCGCCGGTGTTTCTCGGCGTAATCGCGTTCCTGGTCGTCGGCTGTTCGTCCCCGACGGCGAAGCCCAATGCGACGGTGACGACGGCTTCAACCGCAGCGACGCCTGCTGCCGCACCACTTGCCTCGAGAACCGTTGCCGCAGCACCAAATCCGCCCCTTGGCGCGCAGCCGCAACTCGCGTCCGACCCGGCTCGGTTGGCCGACGACCTCGTCGCGGACGAACGTGCGCTGCGTGACCCGTCGGCGGCGGAGCCGGCGCTGACGGCGGCGGCGCACCGCGAGCAGGCCGCGTACCGCGCCATTGGGCGGCATCCCGAGTGGGACTCGATCATCCGGCCGCGCATACCGCCGGAGCTGGCTGACGTCTACGACCGTAACCTCGATGCCCGTCGCCAGCTTCAGGCGATGACACCCGCGAAAGACACCCTGCCCGCGTGGCGGATCGAACCGCCCGCACCCGTTGACGAGCTGATGAATGACTACCACGCGGCGGAAGCGGAGACCGGCGTCGGCTGGAACTACCTGGCGGCGATCAACCTGGTCGAGACCCGATTCGGCAGCATCAACGGCACGAGCACGGCCGGCGCCCAAGGCCCGATGCAGTTCTTGCCGTCCACATTCGCCACCTACGGCCAGGGCGGCGATATCAATTCGCCGCGCGACAGCATCATGGCGGCGGGCCGCTTCCTCGCCGCCAACGGCTTCACCGACGACCCCGACCGCGCCATCTACGGCTACAACCACGCACACGAATACGTCCGGGCGGTCGACCAATACGCCGCACTGATCGCAACCGACCCCGCCGCGTTTCCCACCTACTACCGATGGGACGTCTATTACGTCACCGCCGCCGGCGACGTGTTGCTCCCGGTCGGTTACGCGGCGCCGTCACCGGTCCCGGTCGGGGACTACCTCGCGACCCATCCGCAGTAACAGCGCCGCCGCTACGCCCGGTCCTTCTTGCGGGCGAGGAACGCTCGCATATGGTGTTGCGGCTCCCCGGTCAAAAAGGCCAGACCGAACTGCTCGATGCTGTCCTCGATCGCCCCGTGGACCGTCATGTCGAACCACTTGTTGAGTAGGCGTTTTTGCTGCCGGACCGCATTCGGGCCGAATCCGGCTAGTTTGCTTGTGAGTTCGGCGATGCGCGAGTCGAGCGCGTCGGCGGCGAGCGCCTCATGCACCAGACCCCACGTCGCGGCCGTGCGTGCGTCGATCGTCTCGCCCGTCAGCAGGAGCCAGGCCGCGTGCGACGCCCCGATCAGCGCGGGCATCAAGGCCGAATGGATCACCGAGGGGATCCCGACCGCCACCTCCGGCATGCCGAATACGGCGCCGGATTCGGCGATCCGCAGATCGCAGCACATCGCGACCTCGAGCCCGCCGCCGAGGCAGTAGCCGGCCAGCCGGGCGATGACGGGGACGGGGCATTCGCGGATCGACTCGCACAGCGTCGCGAGCCGACGGATAAACGCCTCGGCGCTAACCCGGTCCAGGTCGACCATCTCGTTGATATCGGCCCCACCGATGAACGCCGCGTCCCCTGCCCCGCGCAGCACGACCACCCGGACGTCACCGTCATCGCCGACGGCGCGGAAAGCCTGGGTCAATTCCTCCACGGCGCCCGTGCCGACGATGTTGAGCCGTTTCGAGTTGGTCAGCTCGATGGTGCGTACGCCGCCGTCGTGAGCGACCCGGACGAACCGTTTCTCCATCGCGTTCACGCGCCCCTCACAGGTACTTCAGGGCGATGTCTTGCAGGTGCGATCGAACGTCTTGACCGGTGGCCTTCTCCAGCTTGATCCCCAGTTCGCCCGCGAGGTTCACGAAGCCCATCAAAAGCATGATCTCCCCATCCGGCTCATCGATCACGTTCTCGACCAGCCGGCTCCAGGCGAACTCGTTGCCGCTGTCAGACGTCCAAGCCGTCATCACGTCGATGGCTCGGCGGACGTTCTCTCGCACATCCATTCCCCGGAGCCTGCCACGACGACTCGATCGCCGCCCGCCAACGGGCGCATGGGCTAGACCGGCGGATCGTCAGTACAGCGGAACCCAAACTCCCATGTACCAGAAGCCCCAGCCGCCGAACTGCCAGTTGAAGACCGGGATGGCGGTGTAGGAGTCGTATTGGAACGGCCCGAAATCGACCTGCGCGACGGCGACGTCACGCTGCGGCCCGGACCACGGACGGTTCCAGCCACCGGGAGGCGGCGGGCCGTCCCAACCCCCTGGAGGGGGCGCGCCCACCCAGTGGGGTGGCGCGTGGCCGGGCGCCGGACCGTCGTTCCACCCGTGCCCCCGCGGCGGGGGTGGCGGAGGTGCCCCGTGGTCGACGATGCTGAAACCCGCCCGCGCATCGCCGGGCCCGCCTACCTGGGCGTTACCGCTGACGTACGTCCCGCGCGGAACGTAGGGCGGATGCGGAGGCTGGGTGCTCGGCGGGTTGAGGGCCTGCCTGCCCTGCGGCGGCGGGTTGTGCTCGGTCGCCGGGGCGTTGGGTTGTCCACCCGGTCCGTTCTGATCGTGGTCACCCGGTTGGTTGTTCTGCCCGCCCTGCTGAGGGTATTGCCCGTGGTCGTTCGGCGCCGGCGAGTTCTGTCCGCCCTGCGGCGGGTTGTTCTGCCCGCCCTGCGGTGGGTTCTGCCCGTGCCCACCCTGGGGAGGATTGTTTTGGCCACCGGGCGCGCCGCCGGGTCCACTCTGTTGCCCGCCCGGGTTGCCCCCGCCCTGCTGCCCGCCGGGCCCGCCCTGCTGCCCGCCGGGGCCGCCGGGGTTGCCCCCGCCGCCACCGCCATGGCAGCCAGGGCAGGGCGGGGGTGGGTCGAGCGGAGCCGCAGAGGCCGAACCCGCGTTCAAGGTAACCGCGGAGATGCTCATGCCCGCCGCGACGGCCGCCGCGCCGACGACACGTTTCATAGACATAGCTGCGTCCCCTCTTGGGTCTCGATCCCCTGCACTACGGGCAGGTCACGTCCAACTCGAAAGGTTTGGTCACCGGCTGCGGTTGCTGCGGGTTGCTCATGTCGAGCCCGGTCGCGGTGCCCTTGATTGCGTAAGTCTTCCCGTTGACCGCGGCCCCCGCGTTGCCCCCTTGATTGGGGGCAGCGTCAGAAAAGCCGAGCGTGATGCCGTTGACGCTGCCGAGTCCGACCGAGTGCACGATGGGCGGGTTGGCGTTGCTGACCACGGCGCCGACCCCGGCTGTCGGATCGCCGATGCCGATGTTGGTGTTGTCACCCGCCGGCGCGCACGTGACCTGACCGCTGACGTTCTGGGCCTGACCATCGACGATGACCTGCGGGCCCGTCGCTGACGGCGACGAGGAACCCGACGATCCCGTGCTTGACTTGTTACCCGAACAGCCGGCACCCGCCGCGACCACTACGGCAACACCCGCCACGCCGACGACGATCCCACGCTTCACTACTGCTCTCCTTCGTGTCGCTGGTGTCGCAATAACGAACTCATTGGCCTCGTCAACCTAGCGAGCCCTGGGCAGTGCCGCGGCGCGCGGATACCCGCTACCCGCAAGTTACAAACGCTGTGTTAAAACCTTGCGGGCGCGGTCGCAGTCAAGGGAGAACGTGCAACCCCCACCTGCCCAGCAGCGGGTCGATGAGCGTGAAGTAGGTCGTGTAGTCGTCGCCGTCGGGTGAGGACATCAACAGGCCCACGGCACTTACGGTGCCGTCCGGGTTCTTCACGAAACCCGGACTGCCGCTGTCGCCATTGAGGCTGAACACGCTGGCTTCGACAACGTCACCGTCTACGTGTGTGACGGAACCACAGGTCTCACCGGTGACCGCACCCAATTTACAGAAAGGCATGCCTTCGCGAATCTGGTTAGCGCTCAACACATCCCGGACAGTGTATCGTCCTCCGACATCTCCGAGGGGCGCCCCCACGCTCGGGCGAAGGAGGATGATGGCGGCGTCCCTCGCGTCACCCTCCTTCTCGCTGGCGGTGATCTTTCCCAGGGGGACGTCATTGCCGTATGTCCACTGTGAGCCATCGTGGGCATCGCAGTGGCCGCTGGTCATCAGGTAGTAACTGCCGTCATTGCCCTGCGCCGCGAAACCCGATGTGCACGAGCTTTTTTCGTCTTCGACCTTGATGCCCGGCGTGACACCTGGATCGGCCTGCGCCGGGTTCGCCAGCGCCGTCGCGGCGGCGAGCACAGCACCGACCAAGCCCAAACTTCGCAACCACCGCAATGCCACGCCGCCTCTCTTGATGTGTCGGCCAGCATGCTAACAGCGCCAGCGGGTTTCGGCCGCTCGAGGAGCCCCGCCCGACACAACCGAATTGACATGAACGACAAAATGTTTAGCGAATACCCTGCCGGACAACGATTTTGACCCTAGGCCGACGAACCGATCAGTCGTCGAGATGCCGGGCTAGGAACCCCAGGACGGCGTCGGCGAAGATGTCGTTGCGGTCGCCGGCGACCATGTGCCCGGCACCGCGCACATCGGTGAACTCGACCTGCGGAAAGCGCGCCAGGAATTCGTCCGCGCGTTCCTGGCTGACGAGGTCGCTCATCTGGCCCCGGATCAATAGCATCGGCACGCCGCCGCGCAGGATGGCGTCGACGGCGCCGTGCATGCGCTCGGGGTCGGTGACTTCGAAAGGGGGATATGCGGCGGTCCCGCTGATGAACTGGGGATCCCAGTGCCAATACCAGCGATCGCCACGGCGTCGCAGATTCGTGGTCAGGCCGTCCAAGTCGGTTGGCCGTGGGCGGTGTGGGTTGTATTCGGCGATCGCGTCAGCGACCTCGTCCAGCGAGGCGAAGCCAGATTCCACCCGATCGGACATGAAGGCGTGTATCCGATTGGCGCCGGACTGGTCCATGTTCGGCACGATGTCGACCAACACGACCGCGCTGGCGATGCCCGGGGAAATCTCACCCGCGAGCAGCATCGAGGTGAACCCGCCCAGAGAGGCGCCGACCAGCACCGGCTGCGGGGGCAGCGTGCCCAGCACTTCCTGGACGTCGCCGGCGAAGCTGACGACGCGGTAGTCGCCTTCTTCGGACCAGTCGGATTCGCCGTGGCCGCGCAGGTCGACCGTGACGGCCTGCCAACCACGCTGGGCGACGGCTGCCGCTGCCCTGCCCCAGGAGCGGCGGGTCTGCCCGCCGCCGTGCAGGAATACCACGGCGCGTGCTTGAGGATCGCCCAGCCGGTCGGCCACGATGCGCACGCCGCCGGGCCCCTGGATCGAAAACGGTTCCACTGCCATCGGCATCAGGTGATACTAAGCCGCTTCGGCGCCGACCCGGTGTGGAAGCTGCTCCAATACGATGCAGCGGGGCGTCCAGAGGAGAAACCGATGCAGCTTGACGAGTACATGTCCTTGGACGCGACCGCGTTGGCCGGACTGGTCGACCGCAAGCAGGTGACGCCGACCGAACTCCTCGCGTTGGCGCGCCAGCGAGCGGAGGCGGTGAATCCGCGGTTGAACGCGATCGTCCGCCGACTCGGTGATGTGGCGGACCGCCGGGCCGCCGACCCGAGCCTGCGCGGACCGTTTGCCGGTGTGCCCTTCGTGATCAAAGACCTTGCCCAGGAGTATCGCGGCTTTCCGAGCTCGAGCGGTTCCCGTTCGCTGGCCAACGACGTGGCCGACCAACATGCCCTGGTGACTCAGCGGTTCCTGGACGCGGGGCTGGTGATCTTCGCAATGACCAATACGCCTGAGTTCGGGGCCAAAGGCGTGACGGAATCGGATTACTGGGGCCCTGCTCGCAACCCGTGGAACACCGAGCACACTCCCGGCGGTTCCTCGGGTGGATCCGGCGCAGCGGTCGCGGCCGGGGTCGTCCCGGCGGCCGGGGCCAACGACGGTGGTGGATCGATCCGCATTCCCGCCGCCTGCAACGGGCTGGTCGGGCTCAAGTTCAGCCGGGGGCTCTCGCCCTACGGCCCGCAGACCGGCGAGCCGATGTTTGGGATGGTGACCCAGGGCGTGGTGTCACGCACCGTGCGCGACAGTGCCGCGCTGTGTGACGCGATCGTCGGCCGCGATCCGCACGCCGCCTACGAAGTTGGCCTTCCGCAAGGCACTTTCGCCGACCACATCAAGCGCCGGCCGGGCACGCTGCGCATCGGATACTCGTGGTCCTCGGCGATAAACCCGCATCCCGATCGGGAAGCCGTCGCCGCGGTGGAACGGGCGGTGGCGCTCCTCAACGATCTGGGGCACCGGGTCGAGGAGGTCCCGCCCCCGTACGACGACGCCGCGCTGGCGCGCGACTTTCTCACCATTTGGTTCGCGCAGCTCTATCAGCACGTTGCCGACGCCAGACAACGCATGGGCGCCCACGACCGCGATTTCGAGGCCGACACCTTGGCCGTGAGTGAACTCGCCCGTGCCACCGGCGTTCTGGCGCCCATTTTCGCCTTGGAGAACAGAAACGATCACATCCGATCCCTGTCGACGTTCCACGAGACCTTCGATTTCTTATTGACCCCGACCCTGGCCACGCCGCCCCTTCGGGTGGGCGCCACAACGACGCCGCGCCCGCTGCAACAGGTGGCCCGCCTCGCCAGCAAGCTGCGGGCAGGAAAAGTCATGGCGCGCAGCGGAATTCTCGATCAACTGATTCAGGAAAGCTTGGGCTGGGTGCCGTACACGCAACTCGCCAATATCACCGGGCGGCCCGCGATCAGCGTGCCCCTGCATTGGACGGAGGCCGGACTTCCGCTCGGTGTGCAGTTGGTGGGGCGCCTGGGCGCCGACGGCGAACTACTTCAGCTGGCAGCCCAGCTCGAAGAAGCCGGGCCCTGGGCGCACCGGTACCCGGCGCCCGCGTGACTAGCCCGGGGACCGGGGCTTGTCCTCCGGCGCGTGATCGCCCCGCCACAACTTGGCGAACCGCCGGGCCACATCGCCAAGCCGGTACCCCGGTCGTCGTGAAGCGTTGATCCGGCCGAGGGCCTGTTTGCCCTCGGCGGCGTAGTCCTTGACCGTTTCGTCGCCTTCTTCAGCGCGCATCCTCGACCTCCGCTCCTCATCAAGCTGCTTGTGTCCGCGCCTAACGCTCGGACGGTTCCGCCGGCGTCAAACGCTCCGGCGCATCCGCCGGTGTGAGCCGTTCAGGTGTTTCCGTCGGCGCCGGTCGCTCGGGTGTCTCGCTCGGAGTACCCCGCTCCGGCGGCTCGCGTGAGTCCATCATTTAGCCCTCCGATCGGCTCAGGATTGCCTACCCGCCGACCCCGGGGGACGAAACGCCTAGGGCCTTGCTTACCGACGCCCGTCAGGACACCGGTTCCTTACTCGCCTTCACCGGCGTGGTGCTCGGGGGCAGCTTGAGCAGGTTGCCGCGGAGGCTGCCCCGCGCGGTGCGCGCGGCCACCAGCAGCCAGGTGAACAACAGGCCGGTGTACGCGATGGCCGCGGCCACCCGGAACGCGGGCAGATGCGTGTGGCCGGCTAGCTGCGAGGTACCCGTGACGAAGGTTCCGACCGGGAAGGTCAGGCTCCACCACGTCAGGGCGAACGGCATGCCGCGCCGCAGTGTGCGCACCGTCAGCGCGGTGGCGAGCGCGATCCACAACACCGCGAAGCCCCACACCGGAACTCCGTACAGGATCGCGAAGGCGTTCATGTCCTCGGCCACTTCGGGGTGGACGGCCAGACCGGCGCTGGCACCCAAAAGCCCCGCGGCGGTGATGGATTGGCCGAGGGGACCCAGGACGATCCACAGCGTTGGCACCCGCGCGGAACCCGACGTGCCGTACAGCGTCAGGCGCGCCCAAATCATCGCGATGATGTTCAGCGAAGCCAGCAACGACAGCCCGAACATCGCGTAGCAGCCGTACAGCATGGTCTCCCGGCCGGTGCCCGGCGACAGGTGCGGCAGCAACAACGCACCGGTCGCCGCGGTCACCATGGGCGGAACCACGGGCATGAGCCAGCCACCGAAGGCCGCGTCAGGTTCGACGTTGTGCTGGGTGAACATCAAGAACGGGATGCTCACCGCGGTGAACAGCCCGCCCAGCGTTCCGGCGGTCCACAGCACCCAATCCAGGTCGACGGCGATGCGTTCGCCCACCAGGTCCCTGCCGACCAACACCGCTCCCCCGCCGACCGTCATCAACGCCATCGGGGCGGCGCCGTAGAAGTGCGCCATCTGCGGATTGCGCGCGTGCGTGCGCGCAACGGTGGGGTGGCGCAACCAGTGCCCGCCCACGAGGACGATCAGCACCACGAGCAGGACGGCGGCGATCACCCAGACCACCTGGGCGAATGCGCGCAATCCCACCACATGCACGGGCAGGGTGGCACCGGCGATGGCGACGATCCCGGTGCCCATCACCGAGGCGAACCAGTTGGGTCCGATGTTGCCCAGTACCTCGACCCGGGTCTGCGGCGACGGCGGGCCCTCCGGGTTGGTGATGGTCATAGCTGAGAAACCCTACTGCGCCGCGCCGAACCGGGCGGGCGCCCGCTTAGACTCCAACGGTGATGCATCCGGCCCCCACGACGAGGCAGGCAATCACGAGGGTCCCCCTGATGATCGGCATTGCCGTGGTGGTGGCGCTCGCCATTCTCGCCATCCCGATCAAGCAACGATGCGGGGCGCCGGGCCTGTCCTGCGCGACGGCGGTGGACCCGCAAGGCAATGTGCATTACTACTACGAAGTCGAGCCGTTGGGTGTTTATCTCGCCGAAATCGTGACCGGCTCGAACATCACCGTTTTCTACGAGTCGGGCGAGGACCTGGTCCAAGCCCGGTAGCGGTGTCTCGACTCGATAACAGGTTCGAGTCGGTCCCCTCGGAAGTGTGACGTGGTCGAAACCACGATGCGACGCTCGAGCCGGAACGCGCTGGTCAGGCTCAGATTGCCACCGCTAACGCGCCCGCGGGCCGGCGCAACGGGCCGACCTGGGAAGCGTTCTCGATTGGGGGCTTCACAGCAAGCTAACGCATACTTGACACCATGCTTGAAGCGACATCGCCGCAAACCGCCGTTGCGGTGGCTGGTGATGCGCTAAGCGTGGGCAGAGGTTTGTGATGGCCCGCTCGGGCGGTGCCCATCGCCGTCATCGAGCCGTGCGCCAACCCTCACGTTTCCGTAAAGGGCTGACGCGTACCCTGGGCGCGCTGATCTCAGTGGCGGCGGTCGGGCTGACCGGGGCCGGGTACTACGTGGCCCACGGCGCGCTGGGCGGCATCACCGTTTCGAACGCCCTGCAGCCCGACGATCCGCGGTCCAGCGGTGACGACATGAACATCCTGCTGATCGGGCTGGACTCCCGCAAAGATCAGGACGGCAACGACCTGCCCTGGTCGATCCTGAAGCATCTGCACGCCGGCGATTCCGACGACGGCGGCTACAACACCAACACGCTGATCCTGGTGCACGTCAGTGCCGACAACAAGGTTGTCGCCTTCTCGATCCCGCGCGACGACTGGGTGCCCTTCACCGGGGTCCCCGGATACAACCACATCAAGATCAAGGAGGCGTACGGCCTCACCAAGCAGTACGTCGCGAACAAGCTTGCCAATCAGGGCACCAGCAGCCAGAAGGAACTCGAGACGAAGGGTCGCGAAGCCGGCCGGGCGGCGACCCTGCGTGCCGTGCGCAGCCTGACCGGCGTTCCGATCGACTATTTCGCCGAGGTCAATCTGGCCGGGTTCTTCGACCTGGCGCAGACCCTGGGCGGGGTGGAGGTCTGCCTCAACCACCCCGTCTACGACTCGTATTCCGGTGCCGACTTCCCGGCAGGGCGGCAGACGCTGGACGCCTCTCAGGCGTTGTCGTTCGTCCGGCAGCGCCACGGGCTGGAGAACGGGGACCTGGACCGGACCCACCGGCAGCAGGCGTTCATCTCGTCGGTCATGCAGGAGCTGCAGGCCTCGGGAACCTTCACCAACCTGGACAAGCTCAAGGGCCTCATGGCGGTGGCGCGTAAGGATGTGGTGTTGTCCTCCGGTTGGGACGAGGAGATGATCCAGCGGCTGGGTTCGCTGGCGTCCGGCGGACACGTCGAGTTCCGGACGCTGCCGGTAGTGCGCTACGACAACATCGATGGCCAGGACGTCAACATCATCGACCCGGCCGCGATCAAGGCGGAGGTGGCCACGGCGATCGGCGCCGCGCCCCCGACCACGACGCCCGCCACCACGGCCGCCAAACCGAGTCCGTCGACCATCGTCGACGTCATCAATGCCGGCAGCATGAGCGGACTCGCGACCGAGGTGTCCCACGCCCTGCAGAACCACGGCTACACCACGGGGCAGACCCGGGACCGCAATTCGGGTGAGCCGACGGCGAGCACCGTCGCCTATGGCGCCGGGGCGGAAACCGACGCGCGTAACGTGGCCAAACTGCTCGGCCTCGACGCGCCGAGTCAGCCCGACCCCAGCGTCCAGCCCGGACACATCAGGGTGACCGTTGACACCAATTTCTCGGTGTCGATGGTTGACGACGGCACTTCGGACGAAACGTCGAGCACCTCAACGTCGACCAAAGCCAAGACTTATTACTACAACGGCACCACCACGACCTATCCGACGCCGGATCAAGGGAAACCGATCGACGGCGGCGGCGTGCCGTGCGTTAACTAGCGGCCAAGCCGGGTCGCATTCCGGTTAGGCGTGCGTCCCGCCGTCGATGCGGATCTCGGTCCCGGTGATGAACGCGCCGTCATCGGAGACCAGCATGGCGATCACCCCGGCGACCGCCGACGGGTCGGCCATCCCGGTGCCGCTGGACTCCACCGTGGTCGGCAGGATCGGCATCAACCTCGAAAACAACGACCAGTCAGCGTCTTTCGGGATGTATCCCCCGGTCGCGTCGGTGATTCCGGACTTGATGCTGCCAGGTGCCACGCAGACGGCGCGCAGACCATCACGCGCGTATTCAAGCGCCAGTGAATGGGTGAAGGCCTGAATTCCGCCTTTGCTTGCCGCGTATGCCGCCATATACGGGTGGGCGAACGACGCCGAGGTTGAACTGAAATTGACGATCGCGCTGCGAGGATTCGCCAGTAGCGTCGGAAGTGCTTCGCGCACAACGAGAAACGTCCCGGTCAGATTGACGCCGACGATTTGGTTCCACAGGTCCAGGCTGGTCTGGTGGGTGTGCGCGGCGCGCAGAATGCCGGCCGCATTGACCAACGAATCGAGGCCGCCGAGCCCGTCGACGGCCCGGCGCACGCCGTCAATCACCGAGTCCTCGTTGCCCACGTCCATCGGCACGGTGGTGAGGCGGCCGGCGGTCGCGGCCTCGTCGGCACGGGCCCGGGTGGCGTCCAGGCCGCCCTCGGCGACGTCGGAGGCGACCACGGTGGCGCCCTCGTCGAGGAGCCGCAGCGCGGTCGCCTGCCCGATCCCCGACGCGGCGCCCGTCACCAGGATTCGCTTGCCATCGAGTCGATTCATTGCTCGCTCCCGTGCTCGTCGCGTCACTAGGCGCTCATCATCGCAAAGGGCGGCCGCCGACAAGGCAGAGTGGGTGCATGGACATCGGATTCATCGGCTTGGGCAACATGGGCCAGGGCATGGCCGCCAACCTGATCGGGGCGGGCCATCAGGTCACCGTCTACAACCGCTCCCCCGGCAAGGCGCAGGGCCTGGTCGAGCGGGGCGCCACCGCCGCCTCGACCGTCGCCGAGGCCTGCACCGGCGACGTGGTGTTCACCATGCTGGCGGACGACCGCGCGGTCGAGGCCGTTGCGTTCGGCGAACAAGGGATTCTGGCGGCACTGACCCCGGGCGCCACGCACGTCTCGTCGAGCACCATCAGCGTTGCCCTCTCGGAGCGCCTGACCGCCGCGCACGGTGAAGCGGGCCAGCGGTATGCCGCGGCGCCGGTATTCGGTCGGCCCGAAGCGGCCGCTGCCGCAAAGCTTTTCATCGTCGCGGCGGGTGCGCCGCAGGTGCTGCAACCGCTATCCCCGCTATTCGACGCGATCGGCCAGCGGACCTTTGTGGTGTCTGAGCAGCCGCACACGGCCAACCTGGTGAAGCTGAGCGGCAACTTCCTGATCGCTTCGGTGATCGAGAGCGTCAGTGAAGCCGTCGCGCTGGTGGCCAAGGCGGGGGTCGACAGGCAGCAGTACGTCGACATCCTCACGTCGACGTTGTTCGCGGCCCCCGTCTATCAGACCTACGGCCGGCTTATCGCCCGCCGGGAATTCGAGCCGGCCGGGTTCGCCGCCCAGCTGGGCCTCAAAGATGTTCGCCTGGCGCTCGCCGCCGCGGAGCAGTTGCAGGTGCCGCTGCCTGTGGCAAGCCTGCTGCGTGACCGGTTCCTTACGTTGGTGGCCACCGGCGGCGGACACCTGGACTGGTCGGCGCTCGCCACGCTCGCCGATCGAGACGCCGGCCTGGCTTCAGACGACTCCGCGTAGCCCGTCGGCGCCGAACGCGGGTTCCAGCATGGCGGAGTAGTCCGGGCCGCGGCGCAGCATGAGCCCACCGTCGACGTTGATGATCTGCCCGGTGATGTAGCACGCTGCGTCGCTGAGCAAGAACATCGCAAGGTTGGCGACGTCCTCGACCTCGCCGGGCCTTGGCAGCGGCGTGCACTCGCGGTAGTCCTCACTCACCTCCGGCAACGCGAAGACCGGGGCGACCAGATCCGTGCGGATCAGGCCCGGGCGGATGCTGTTGACGCGCACCCAGGACGGGCCGAGTTCGTCGGCGGCCAGCTGCATCATGTGATCGACGGCCGACTTGCTGACGCCATAGGCGCCGAACCATCGGTGGGTGTTGCTGGCGGCGATCGACGAGATGCCCACGAACGAACCACCGCCGCCGCGGACCAGCTCGCGCGCGGCGTGCTTGAGCACGTACATGGTGCCGTTGACGTTCAGGTCGACGGTGCGCCGCCAGCCCTCCGAGTCGATCTGGGTGATCGGCCCGATGGTCTCAGAGCCACCCGCGCAGTGCACCACGCCGTGGAGTTGGCCGTGCCAGGCCGTGGCGGCGTCCACCGCGCGGGCGGCCTCCTCCTCGTTGGTGACGTCGGTCGGCTCGTAGCGAATAGAGCCGCCACTGTGAAGCGCTTCGATCTCGCTGACGGCCCCCGCCAGCCGGTCGGGATTGCGGCCGACGATCATGACCGAGGCGCCCGCCCCGACCAGCCCCGCGGCCACGCCCTTGCCGATCCCGCTGCCACCGCCGGTGACCAGATATGTCCGGTTTTCGAAAGAAAGATGCACGCGACGCCCTCTCAAACTGAAACAGGTTCTAGATATCGAACCACGCGGAGAAGTCACCGCGGCAACGGGTGGCCGCGTGCGCTACGGCGTATCGCGGCGGGCCACCTGTGTCGGCTTCGCGTTGCGCCAGTCCTCGACGTCGGGCGGCAGTCCGACCGCGTACCTGTTCTCGTTGTGGGCCGCCCAGTGCGCATGTCCCAGCTCGTGGATGTGGAAGGCGTGCCGCAGGGCCTCGGTGAATCCCATTGCATCGGAAGCGGCATTGACCGAGTCCTTGACGAGCAGCGCCGCCATCGTGGGCCGGTCGGCGATGCGCCGGGCGAATTCGAGCGTCTTGTCGGCCAGCTCGTCGACCGGGAACACCTTGGACACCATGCCGAGCCGATAGGCTTCGTCGGCGTCGAGCGAATCTCCGGTCAGCAGCAGCTCTTTGGCCTTGCGGGGACCGAATTCCCAAGGGTGGGCATAATATTCGACGCCGGGCATCCCCAAGCGCACCGCGACGACATCGCTGAACTTGGCATTGTCGGCGGCCACGATCAGGTCGCA
>NZ_LZKF01000263.1:0-37895 GCF_001672665.1 Mycobacterium sp. E2238
TTGTGCCGATGTGGGATCCGGAATTGTGCGCGGCCGAGGTGCGGCGTCTGGCCGACAAAGGCTGCAAGGCCATCAGCTTCCTCGAGGCACCGCACGCTTTCGGCTTCCCCAGCTTTCACAACGAGCACTGGGACCCGATGCTGACCGCGATGTCGGAGACGGGCAGCGTGCTGTGCATGCACATCGGGGCCAGCGGCGGCCTGATCACGCTGGCGCCTGACGCTCCGATCGACCATCACATCATCCTGCCCACCCAGCTCACGCTGATGGCCTTGCAGCCTTTGTCGGCCAGACGCCGCACCTCGGCCGCGCACAATTCCGGATCCCACATCGGCACAATGCCGATCGGGATGAACCGGCCCGGATGCGATCCGCACCACTCGTCGACGTGCCAGTCGTTGTAGGCCTTCAGCATGATCAGCGCGAGGTCCTTGTCCGCCGCCTCGCAGAACGTCCGCGCGTTGAACCCCGCCATGGTCGGGAAGTTCATGGACGCGAGGACGCCCCCGGCGTCCATATCGCGCACCCGCAGGTTGACGTCGTAGCAGGCGGGCCGAATCTCGGAGAACACGCCGGGGTTGAAGCCCCATTCCTCTTTGGGCCACGTGACCACCGCGCACATGCCGAACGGCGTCGAGGTCTCGATGCCCTGAAATACCCAGCGATCAATGCCCTCCGGGCTGCGCTCGACCTTTGGCGCCTGGTCCGCCCACTTCTGGGGGACATGGCCTTTGAACATATCCGGCGGTTCGATCACGTGGTCATCGATGCTCACCAAGATCATGTCGTCAAGATTCACCGCAAACTCTCCTCGCAGTCCGAGTCGGTGTATCCGCTATAGAAGAACACCGTTCTCATGCGAGGCTAGCCGACGCCGCAGCCCCAGGCAATGCTTGCGATACCCAGTACAGACCTTGTCCGGGTGCGCGCCTTTCGCGCCCCGGTCAGGGCCGGGTAAAGGCGGTTTCCAAGAAGGTCCAGAACTGGTCGAACGCGACGTTCTCGCCCACATAGAAGCCGAGCACGCGCGCTTGCAACATCTCCATCGTCGTGTGCAGCAAGATCGACGCGATCGTCGAATCATCTAGCGGCGGACTGCGCATACCGGCGTCACGGCACGCGGCAAGTAGCTCGGTCAGCGCTCGGTGCTGGGGCTGAAGCAAGGCCGAAAGCTCGGCCGGACGGGTTTCGCTGAGCCGCTGATGAAAGCTGACCAACGAGCGCTGCAACAGTGGCGGGGCCGGATCGGACGCCAACCACTCGGCTTGCATGAAGGCCCGAAGGCGATCCAGCGGGTCAGTGCCCGCTTCGGCGACCGCGGCCAGCTGCCGCTCGAGGCCGCCGAGCGTGGCTTCTTCGTAGATGGCCAGGAAAAGGTCGTCGGTACCGCTGAACGATTGGTAGAAAGACCGCAGTGACATGCCTGATCGTTCGACGACCTTTCGGACGGAGAGATTTTCCGCGCCTCCCTCACTGAGCAGTTCCAGCGCGATGTGCAGGAACCGGTCGCTGCGCGCCTGAGCCCGTTTGCGCACATCCTCGGTCGCCCGCTCCGTCGAGCGCACCCGCCAGCGCGACTCCGGCCGTGGCGCCGACGTCAACCAGGCCGATACGTCGGTGCCTGATTTGCTCACACACCACAGCGTAGCGAGTCGGCGTTTCCATTAGCCGATAACGTTGGCCTCGGCTAACGGATACAAGTAGTGCTCATGATGAGAACATGTAGAGATCTCGATGACGCACGGGGCCGTCACGTGCGTTGTTCGGCCGTCGCCGCCGGCCTGGCAAGGGTCTGCACGCGGCGATCGGTGAAGCGCCACACCCCGTCGGATCCGCGGGCCAATCTATCCAGGTAGCGCCCCGCCAGGGCGATGACCGTCGTACCTGCCTGACCGCTTCGGTCCAGCATTGCCCAACCACTCACAGCGCTCGCATGGTCGCCGTCGACGGTGATGACGGGATTGACGACAGCATGCAGGGTGCCAGGGCGGTCGGTGGGGCGCAGACCCGCCCACAGCGCCGCCAGCTCGGCGCGGCCCCGGTAGGTCCGTCCCATCGCGGCGAAGGAACAACTCTCGTCGAACAATTCGAGCAGTTCATCGGTCGCGCCGCTGTCGAGTAACGCGCAGTAGCGCTCGATCACCCCGCGGATACGCAGCTCGTCGACCAACGCGTCGGCGGCGGTCACGCGACGACGCCCTTGACCTTTAGATCGATGATGTCGTCCCAGTCCATGCCGAGGTCGTCGGTCAAAATCGCGTCCCCGTGTTCGTTGAAGTCGGGCGCGCGTCGCGTCGGTGCCGGCTCCTCGTCGAACTGGACGGGCGTGGCCACCAGCGGGTGCTTGTCACCCGAGGCGGCCTCGGCCTGCACCACATACCCGTTGGCGATGACCTGTGGGTCGGCGGTCACCTCGATAGAGTCCTGGACCGGCGCCCACTGGCCACGGAAGTCGCCGAGGCGTTGCTTCCATTCGGCCAGCGGCGCAGAGGCGAACCGCTCGGCGAGGATCGACCTCGCGACGGGGCTGTTCGCGGCGAAGCTTGCGACATCGGCGAACCGCTCGTCATCGACCAATTCGGCCAGGCCCATCACCCGACAAGTCTCGGGCCAGTAGTGAAATCCCTGCAGGCACGCCAATTGCAACCAGTGCCCGTCCGAGGTCTGGTAGGTGGCCACCAGCGGGTTGCCCACATCTGTGCCGACCGGGAACTGGCCCCATGGATGGTTCAACTCGTGCGACAACGCGATGGCGGCCCCCATCGCCCACATCCCGGTGGCGAGAAGCGACACGTCGACAACCGGCGGCTGGCCCGTGCGTTCGCGATGCAGCAGTGCCGCCGAGATGCCGCCCGCGATGGTCATCGCGCCGATCGAGTCGCCGTACGCGGGGGCCGGTTGGCCCGGAATAGCCTCGAATTCAACGGGTTTGGCCCCGTAGGCCACCCCGGCGCGGCACCAGTAGCCCAGCACGTCGTATCCCCCGCGATCGGCGTCCGGGCCGCGCGAGCCGAACCCTGACCCACGGACGTAAACGATGTTGGGATTGGCGGCCCGGATGTCGTCGACGTCGATGCGCAGCTTGGAACGCACCGCGGGCAGCTTGTTGGTCAGGAAGACGTCGCAGGTCGCCGCCAACTTGTAGAGGATGCCGACGCCTTCGGGCGTGCTCAAATCCAAACCGATGCTTCGCTTTCCGCGATTGGAATGTTGAAGCAGCGGATGCCACGCACCACCGTCGAGGCCTAGGTTGCCGGTTGACATGATGCCTCGCATCGCGTCGCCGCGCTCGGCGGGTTCCACCTTGATCACGTCCGCGCCCCAGTCGGACAGGATCGCCGAAGCCGCGGGAACGAAGGTGTGCTCGGCGACCTCGAGGACGCGGATCCCTTGCATCACAGCGGTCATGGCAACTGTCCTAACTGTCGATCGGTCATCGGTCCTCGAGGATCATTTCGGCGGCCCGCCAGGCCATCGCCATGATGGGGCCGTTGAGATTGCCCGCCACCATCGTCGGCAGGATGGACACGTCGACGACACGCAGCCCGGGCACCCCACGCACACGCAGGCGGGCGTCCAACGGATCGGATTCCGCCGGCCCCATCGCGCACGCCCCGGACGCGTGATACCCGGCGCCGCCGTAGAGCAGTCCTGCCCGCAGGATGCTGTCGTCGTCGTCGACCGCGGGACCGGGTTCGATCTCCGAAAAGATCATGTCGGTGACGGGATGCTGCTCGACGATCTCTCGCATGCGCCGGAACATTGCCACCGATACCCTTTTGTCGTAATCGGTTTCGAGGTATGCGACCTCGACGCGCGGCGGCTGACCGGGATCGGCCGATCGAATCCGCACCGAGCCCTGACTGGTCGGCCGCAGAACGAAGCCCAGGAGGGATAGGCCCGCCCGGCCTTCGATGCCCCCGTCCACGGGCCCGACACCCAACGAGAAGGGTGTCATGAGCACTTGGGCGTCGGGCCGCTCGCTGGACGGGTCGGCGCGGATGAAACTGAGCATGTCGTAGGCGGCGGTGCCGATCGGCCCCTTGCGGGTGGTCAGATAGCGCAGCCCCGCGCGCGCCTGCCCAACGGGGGTGGACAGAAACCGGTTGTAGCCCTTGTTCTCTTTGAGCCGCATCTGCAGCGGTATGCACCGGTGCTCGCGCAATCCTTCGCCGATTCGCGGGCTGTCCACCCTGACGTCGACGCCGGCCGCGGTCAATACTTCTTTCGGCCCAATCCCCGACAGTTGCAACAGCTTCGGAGTTGCCAAACTCCCGCACGAGATGATCACCTCGCGGGAGGCTCGAAGCTCCTGCTTGCCCTTGGCCGAACTCACCTCCACACCCACGGCGCGATCGGATTCGAAGACGATTCGTTGGGCGATTGCGCCGGTCAGCACCGTGAGGTTGGGCCGCTTCATAGCGGGGTGCAGAAAAGCCCTCGCGGAGTTGACTCGTTTACCCTTCCGCATTGTGGCCGCGGTGTACCCCGTGCGCTCCTCGTCGGAGGCGTTGATGTCCTCGACCCGCTTGATGCCCAGAGTGGTCGCGGCATCCATCAGCGCCTCGGAGACCTCGTCGTGGGTGTTGATAACGCTTACACCGAGGGGGCCGCCGGCGCCGCGGACCGCGGAGGGGCCCAGACTGTGATCCTCGATAGTCCGGAAGACGCGCAGCATCTGGTCCCAGCCCCAGCCGGGATTGCCGCGGGCGACGATATCGTCGTAGTCGGCCGCCTGCCCCCTGTTGTAGACCAGCCCATTGATCGAACTCGACCCGCCGAGTAGCTTGCCCCTGACCCAATGCTCCTGCTGTCGGTGCGGCCCAAACGGTTCCACGTCGTATTCCCACACGTAGCGCGGGTTTTTCATCAAAAACGCGAAGCCCTTGGGCATTGACACCAACGGGTTGCGGTCGGTGCCGCCAGCCTCGAGGAGCAAGACTTTGTTGCCGGGGTCCACACTGAGCCGATCAGCCAATACGCACCCCGCAGACCCGCCACCCACCACGACGTAGTCGAACTCGCTCACCGTCAGCCCTTCCGATTCGGCGTACTCGCTGCACGAGAACAGTGTTCTCAGCAGAGTAGCCTCGGCGGTTCAGCGACGGAAGTACCTCAGCGAATCCCTAGCGTCGAGACGGTGCTGCGAGCGCCCTGATGATTGAGATGATCGGCAGCAATTCTCGAACCCGGCGGCATCGTCACGGCGCGAGCTCGTTGCGGTCTGAAACCGGCAAGACTTTCGGCCGCAGGGCTCACGGTCGAATGCCGTATCCCTCACCGTCGTCAGCCAGGTAGGTGACGTCGTACCACCGCCTCGGCGGCCGGATGGTGGCGTCGTACTCCTCGGTTGGGGTCGCCCGCTCTAGCCGGACGTCCGTCAACTGCGGATTGTTCGCGCGGACATAGTCTTCCAGCTCGGCGAGCAACGCGTCGCCGGTCAGACTCGTCTCCGCGAGCGCCCTCGCTTCGCGCTTCGCCCAACTCACGCGTACATACTGCCCCGGCCGTCGCGGCCGGCGCCGACGCGCTGGGTTATGTCGCCATCCGCCCGTCGAGCATGATGCCGAGCCGGACGGCGCCATCCCTGCGGCGCACGCCCTCGATGCGCACCTCGATGTCTGGCCGCCGCGGCTTCCCGGCGGTCGACGTGGCCGGGTTCTCGAAAGTGATCATCCTCGATCTCCTCTCTCGCTAGGCCCCCGCTTCATTCAGGGTGCGCCTGCTTGACCGACTATTCGGGGTGCGACACGATCACGATTAGGGCAAGACGGTGTGCATCAGCATCACGTCGTATGCCGACCACAGCGACAGGTTGAAGTACAGGTCCCGCCCCGACGACCAGGGGTGAATCATCGGCGCATAGATGCCGCCGGGCATCGAGAAGGACGACACGAGCGGCTGCTCAGGGCTCCACGGCCCCTGCGGTGCCGGCGCGGTGCGTGCCACCACGTCGTTGCTGCCGCCGTTGGTGTAGAGCACCAGGTATTG
The DNA here is from genome assembly GCF_001672665.1 of Mycobacterium sp. E2238. NCBI lineage: Bacteria > Bacillati > Actinomycetota > Actinomycetes > Mycobacteriales > Mycobacteriaceae > Mycobacterium > Mycobacterium sp. E2238. Next base: position 5,992 of record NZ_LZKF01000263.1, read on the forward strand.
CTTGAGATAGCTGTTGTACTGCGCCGACATTTCGCCCACCGGGCCCGGGAAGATCGGCGTCGCCGCGCCCGGGTTGTTGGGCACCCAGCGGCCGCCGTTGTCGCCGTTCCAGTACTGGTACTTGGTGAGGTCGGGCAACTGACCCGGCGGCACCCGCGACAGGAACGCCGCACCGCCACGTCCCGACGGAGTCCCGAACTGATACAGGTAGCCGTCGTTGCCCTTCATGAAGGCACCCATTTGGAAGTTTTCGTTACCAGGGGTGAACCCGGCTCCCGGAATGGCGTCCGCGGAGGCCGTGCGGATCGAGGTGGGGAAAATCCCCCAGTTCTGCCCGTTGTCGTTGGACCGTGCGATCGCCGAGTAGTTCGTGCTCCATTCGCCGTCTCTGCCCCACTGCCGGATCGACATGTAGCTCATGTACTGCGTCCTGCCGATCGAGATGCCGGCGGTCGGAATGATCCCCGTCTCGTGGGCGGCCTTATGGATGGTGTTGACGACCTGCTTGGACAGGCTCGGCGCCCACACCGGTGAACCGGAGTACCGGTCGTTGGGGACGCCCTCCGCGATGTGGATTCCATGCGACAGATCCCGGTCCGAGCTGCGGAACAGCGTGTTGTAGCGCCACTGTTGACCCTTGACCTTGCAGTAGCCGAAGGTGTCGCCGAAGGCCATCAGCACCTGACGGTTCACCGGATCCCCGTTGTCCCAAGCGATACCGAGGTCGGTGCCGGAAATGCTGAAACGCTGCAGAGTCTTGTTCGGGCCGTCGGGCCCGGTCACCCAGTCGACGAGCGATGTGGGCGCCCCGGCAATCGAGACGGGCGGCGCCTCCGCCGGCGGCTGCGGCGGCGGGACCGGGGCCGCGTTGGGCTGCAACTGGCCGGCGTTGGGCGGTTGTGGCAGACCGGGGACGGGAGGATTCGGGCCGGGCGGAAGGACCTCCGCTTGCGGTCGCATCGGCGCGGCCTGTCGAGGGGCCGCCGGCTTGAGGAATGAGGAGATCAGCGGTCCCAGCCTGGGCAGGGGCGCCTGGTCATTGGTGTGGGTGGGTCTGCGCCCGGTGGGTGGTTGGACGACGGGCTGGGGTGCGGGCACGGCCGGCTGCGCGGCCGGCGGTTCCACATTCGCTTCGGGTGCTCCACACGGGGTGGCATTGGCCGTCGGCGCCGGGCCGACCACGTAGACGAGTCCGACAGCGGCCGCCGACGCCATCGATAGCGACACACTTCGAAGAATCGCCGACATCTAACACCTTTCGAGCTGCGGGGACACCGCATTGACGTCCGTAGTTGGCTCATGTGACGATAGTGATTAGCGCGACTGTTGTGACTAGTGATGCGTCGATAGGTACGGATCCGTGACCGTGTCGAAACACCGCCCGGCGGGCAGCCGTCGCCCGCCTCACCCGCTCCCTCGCCGGGCCCGGCGCGGCCCTTCTCCCTCCGGTGGCGTCCGCCTCGCAGCGACAAGCTCACGCACCCGTCCCCGGCCGTCAGTCAATCGAGACGGGCGTATCCGCGCGCGCCCGATTCGCGGTGCCCGGCACGGTCCCAACCCGGACGCGAGCCGCCCGCGACAAACCCGAAGCGTTCAAAATGGTTTCGCCGCGCACGGCATCAGGTTGAGTCCGCATGTTTGTCTGCCGCCGTACGGGGCAATGTTCCATAAGAGGCGAACGCGTCGGCCGGCCTTCGCGTACGCCTAGGTCCCGTCGGTTCAGCCCGAGAGCCGACGGGGCCGCCCCATTTCGGGCACCTTCTCGACCGCGACCGCCTGCGATACGCCTGAACGATGAGGTTTTCCAGGAGTACCGTGCGGCGTATGGATGACTCGGCGGGTGTGTGGATCCTGGGCGGTTGGCAAACCGATTTCGCCCGCAACCTCACCAAGGAGGGCCGCGACTTCGCCGACCTGACCGCGGAGGTCGTCCAGGGCACGCTCGCCTCGGCCAGGGTGAACGCAGCCGACATCCAAGTGGTCCATGTCGCGAACGCCTTCGGGGAGATGTTCGCCGGCCAGGGTCACCTCGGGGCGATGCCGGCCACGGTCTGCGCCGAACTCTGGGACATTCCCGCCTCCCGGCACGAGGCGGCGTGCGCGTCCGGCAGCATCGCGACGCTGTCGGCGATCGCCGACCTGCGGTCGGGCGCGTACGACACCGCGCTGGTGGTGGGGGTTGAGCTCGAGAAGACGGTGCCCGGCGACACCGCGGCCCAGCACCTGGGTGCGGCCGCGTGGACGGGTCACGAGGGCGCCGACGCGCGTTACCTGTGGCCGTCGATGTTCGCCCAAGTCGCCGACGAGTACGACCGGCGCTATGGCTTGGACGACGCACACCTGCGGGCGATCGCGCAGCTGAACTTCGCCAACGCGCGGCGTAACCCCAACGCCCAGACACGTGGATGGACCGTCCCCGACCCCATCACCGACGACGACGCCGCCAATCCGATCACCGAGGGCCGGTTGCGGCGCTTCGACTGCAGCCAAATGACCGACGGCGCCGCTGGATTGGTTTTGGTCGGCGCCGACTATCTGCGCGACCATCCGGATGCGCGCCCGATCGGGCGCATCGAGGGCTGGGGGCACCGGACGGTGGGGCTGGGTCTGCGGCAGAAGCTGGACCGGGCCGCTGACGACCCCTACGTCCTTCCGCACGTGCGGGCCGCGGTGCACGACGCGCTGGCCCGCGCCCGCCTGAGCCTCGACCACCTCGACGGGTACGAGGTGCACGACTGCTTCACCCCCAGCGAGTATCTGGCCATCGACCACATCGGGCTGACCGGCCCCGGTGAGTCATGGAAGGCCATCGAAAACGGCGAGATCGAGATCGGCGGCCGGCTGCCGATCAACCCCAGCGGCGGGCTGATCGGCGGCGGTCATCCTGTCGGGGCTTCCGGCGTGCGCATGCTGCTCGACGCGGCCAAGCAGGTCAGCGGCGCGGCCGGGGAGTATCAGGTAGACGGCGCGAAAGCGTTCGGCACCCTCAACTTCGGCGGCAGCACCGCCACCACGGTCAGTTTCATTGTCAGGACAGCAGAAAGCGTGTGACATGGACGTTGAGATCGTCGGAAAGTTCCTGTCCACGCTGCCCGAGGACGACGACCACCCGTACCGGACCGGGCCGTGGCGTCCCCAGACCACCGAGTGGGACGCCGACGACCTCACCGCCGTGGAAGGGGAAATCCCGCGCGACCTCGACGGCATCTACCTGCGTAACACCGAGAATCCGCTGCACCCGGCGCTGAAGACCTATCACCCGTTCGACGGCGACGGCATGCTGCACATGGTCGGGTTCCGCGACGGAAAGGCCTTCTACCGCAACCGCTTTGTCCGCACCGACGGCTTCCTGGCCGAGAACGAAGCCGCTGGCCCGCTGTGGCCGGGGCTGGCCGAGCCGGTGCAATTGGCCAAGCGCGAGGAGGGGTGGGGGGCCCGCACCCGGATGAAGGACGCGTCGAGCACCGACGTCATCGTGCACCGGGGCGTCGCACTGACCAGCTTCTACCAATGCGGCGACCTCTACCGGGTCAATCCATACTCGGGCGAGACGCTGGGCAAGGAAAGCTGGAACGGGCGCTTCCCGACCGATTGGGGCGTGTCCGCGCACCCGAAGGTGGACGGCAAAACCGGTGAATTGCTGTTCTTCAACTACAGCAAGCGGGAGCCGTACATGCGCTACGGCGTGGTCGACGAGAACAGCGAGCTGGTCCACTACATGGACATCCCGCTGCCAGGGCCGCGACTGCCGCACGATATGGCGTTCACCGAAAACTACGTGATTCTCAACGATTTTCCGCTGTTCTGGGACCCCGCCCTGCTCGAGCACGACGTGCACCTGCCGCGCTTCTACCCCGACATCCCATCGCGGTTCGCGATCCTCCCCCGCCGCGGTGGGACCGGTGACATCCGGTGGTTCGAGGCGGCCCCGACGTTCGTGCTGCACTTCGTCAACGCCTACGAGGACGGTGACGAGATCGTCCTCGACGGCTTCTTCGAGGACGACCCCTCCCCGCTGGACACCGGCGGGTCGAAGTGGGACAAGCTGTTTCGGTTCCTGGCGCTCGATCGCCTGCAGTCGCGGCTGCATCGTTGGCGTTTCAACCTGACCACCGGGGCGGTGCGGGAGGAGCGGCTCTCGGAGTCCATCACCGAGTTCGGCACCATCAACCCGGACTATGCCGCGGGCGACTACCGCTACGCCTATGCCGCCACCGGCAAGCCGGGCTGGTTCTTGTTCGACGGGCTGGTCAAACACGACCTGCGCACCGGGAACCAACAGGAATTCCGCTTCGGCGACGGCGTCTATGGAAGCGAGACGGCGATGGCGCCACGGGTCGGCGCCACCGGTGAGGACGACGGTTACCTGGTCACGCTCACCACCGACATGAACACCGACGCCTCCTATTGCGTGGTCTTCGACGCCGCCCGGATCGCCGATGGCCCGGTGTGCAAACTCCAACTGCCGGAGCGTATTTCGAGCGGTACCCATTCGACGTGGGCCGCCGGCCACCAGCTGCGGCGCTGGGATACCGCCGAGTCGGCGGCAAGCGCGGTCGGCTTGTGATGGCCGCCCAGCATCCTCGCCGCACCACGCACTGGCCGGTACAGCTGGCGTCGATCGGCGGCATTCGCTTCGCGCGCCGGTCGGCGAACTTCCAGGAGACGGTGCGGTTCTACCGAGAGCTGGTCGGCTTGCCGCTCTTCGAAACCTTCGGTGACAGTTACGGCAGCAACGGCGCCATCTTCGGCCTGCCCAGCTGGAATCTGACCCTGGAGATCGTGGAATCCGTCGAGGCCGTCGCCGTGGACCACCACGAACAGCTGTGCCTGTACTTCCCCGACCCGCAGGCGCAACAGGCGGCGATCGCCCGCCTGCAAGCGGCGGGGATCGACCCCGTCGACCAGCATCCGTACTGGGCGGCGACGGGCGCCGTCACCTACCGCGACCCGGACGGTCGCGAAATCGTGTTCGCGCCCTTCGTGTTCGGCGTCAACGAGCCGAGCGACAGCTTGGCCTCGGGAACGCACGAGTTCCCCTCGCCCCCCTGAGGTCTCAGCGGCCGGACCGACCGGAAGCCAGCGCCGCGATGACCGCCGCAACCGAGCAGATGACCGCACACACCGCCGCGACCGCCCCGACGTACAGGCCGTATTGGGCCGATACCGGCGGATTGACGTTGAGCTTGTAGTACCACGCTGTCAGCGCGACGATCAACAGCGAAATCACCAGCGCGCCAACCGAAGCGAGCCTGACCGACAGCCCGCGGCCGACCATCGCCCCGGTCACCAACAGCGCGGAGGACAGCAGGACGATGAGCTGGCCCGCGCCGAACCCCCGCGGCAGTTCCAAGTTCCCGTGGGCGCCTCCGATGGCGTTTGCCCAGCCCCCGCCGTTGACCGCCGTCGTCAACCACGGCAGCCAGGCGCTGGCCGAAATCACCAAGGCGAAGAGCGCCACCAGCCAACCAGGGCGCAGCCGGCGAGTCATGCAAGCGAGATTAGCCGACGTGAGACCGACCTCGGCGCCGTCACGCTCGCGTGGCGCCCGTCGGTCAGCGACGACCGCCGGAGCCGTTCATCCCGGGGTCGGGGCGGGTGAATACCGTGACGAAGTTCTGCAGCGACATGTCGATGTCGCCACGCAGCGCGGCGGCGACGATCATGCCGATGGGCCCGAACAGGGCGGGGCCACCGAGGTGGACGTCGAAGCTGACGATCGAGCCCTCTTCCGCGGGCTGAACTTTGGCCATCAGCTTGACCTTGACGCCGCCGACGCCGTCACCGTTGAGCGTCATGCCTTCCGGCGGCTTGTAGCGCACGACCGTCCACCTGATTCGGTTGTACATGCCCTTGACTTCGACGATCGACTCCACGACCGTGCCCTTGTCGATGTCATCGGGCAGCTTGCTGCGCCACACGCGGTGGATTGTCAGCCAATCTTTGTACCGGGTCAGGTCGGACGCATGCTTCCAGGCCACCTCGGGTGGCAGCGGGACGTCGATGGATCCGGAGAGTTTCGCCATGAGCTCAGTTCTGGTCGTCGCCTTTGGCCGCGGACTCGGCCGCTTTCTTGGCCTCTTCTTGCACCTTGTGGATGGTGTCGGAGTACTTGCCCTGTGTCTTCTCGTCGACGAACTCGCCGGCCTTATCGATCGCGGTTCCGACCTTGTCGGCGTTCTGCGACAGCAGGTCTTTGGCCTTGTCCAGGAATCCCATGTACCCGTCCTTTCCCCGCCGAAATCCTACTTGGCCGGTGGCTCGCGCCACAGCCGCGGCTGCAGGCCCAGCACCCGTGCCCGGACCCACCACATCACCTCAATGGCGCCGGCGCCCAGCAAGCCGATCCCCACCGCGGTCGACGTCACCACGACATCGGAGGGGTCGAGCAGGAACGCCCGGCGGGCCAGCGGGATGCTGAAGATCACCACGTAGGCCAGGCCGGAGCCGATCACCAGCGCTACCCGCCACCACTGGTAGGGGCGCGCGACCACGGCGAGCACCCACAGCGCCGTCATCAGCAGCGTGATGAGGGCCGCGGTAGACGCCTGCTCCTGTTGCTGGAACGTCGCGTGCCGGCCGTGATAGGCCACCAGGTAGGACCCGAAAGTCGCGGTGCCGACGATGAGCCCGGAGGGTAGCGCGGAGCTCAGCACCCGACGCACGAAACCCGGGTAGGCGCGTTCGTTATTGGGGGCGAGCGACAGGATGAACGACGGGATCCCGATGGTGAACCACGCCGCGATGGTGACGTGGATCGGCTGAAACGGGTACAGCAGGGGGTCGGCGTCGAGCGGTTTCGAGAGCAGGCATTCGATGCCGACCAGCAGCGCCAGCAGCACCGAGTAGACGGTCTTGGTCAAGAACAGGTTGGCGACCCGCTCGATGTTGCCGATCACGCGCCTGCCCTCGCCGACGACATACGGCAGGGTGGCAAACCTGTTGTCCAGCAACACGATCTGGGCGACCGCGCGTGACGCCGGGCTGCCGGAACCCATGGCGACGCCGATGTCGGCATCCTTGAGCGCCAGGACGTCGTTGACGCCGTCGCCGGTCATCGCGACCGTATGCCCGTGCGATTGCAGGGCGTGCACCATCGCCCGCTTCTGGTCGGGCCGCACCCGGCCGAAGGTGGTGCAGGCGTCCAGCGCGTCGGCCAATTGCGCGGGTTCCGCCGGCAGCCGGCGTGCGTCCATCGTCTCCCCGCGCAGCCCGAGCTTGTCGGCGACGGCACCGACCGACACCGCGTTGTCGCCGGAAATGACTTTGACCGAAACACCTTGCTCGGCAAAATAATCCAGGGTGTCCGCGGCGTCCGGGCGCACCCGCTGCTCGAGAACCACCAGCGCGACGGGGGTGACCCGGCCCGGCGCGTCCGGATGGTCGACGGCGACGTCGCCCGTGCCGACCAGCAGCACCCGCAACCCCTGCGCGCCGATCCGCTCGGCCTGCTCGGCCGCCGTCGACTCCGGATCAAGCAGCACGTCCGGCGCCCCGATCACCCAGTTGCCGTCATCCCCGAAGGACACCCCGCTCCACTTGGTGGCCGACTTGAACGGCGCGGTGGCCGTGGCGATCCAGTCGGGCGGGCGCTGGTAGCTTTCGGCGATCGCCTGCATGCTGGCATTGGGCCGCGGGTCGGCGGCGGCCAACGCGGCTAGGGCGTCCGCGACCCGGTGCCGCTGTGCCGCGTCGAGTTCCTCGACGCCCGCCACGCGCATGCCGTTCTCGGTCAGGGTGCCCGTCTTGTCCGCGCAGACCACATCGACCCGGGCGAGTCCCTCGATCGCCGGCAGCTCCTGCACGAGGCACCGCCGTTGCCCCAGCCGGATCACCCCGACGGCGAACGCGACCGACGTCAGCAAGACCAACCCTTCTGGCACCATCGGGACCAGCGCGCCCACGGTACGGAGCACGGACTGCCGCCAGCCCGCGTGCGTGGTGAAAAACTGGGTGTAGATCGTCAGCAGGCCGGCCGGCACCAACAGGTAGGTGATGAACTGCAGGATCCGGTTAATCCCGTTGCGCAGTTCGGATTTGACCAACGTGAACTTGCTGGCCTCCTCGGCGAGCTTGGCGGCATAGGCCTCCGGCCCGACCTTGGTGGCGCGGTAGGCGCCCGTGCCCGCCACGACGAAGCTGCCCGACATGACCGCATCGCCGGTTGCCTTGGCCATCGGATCGGCCTCCCCGGTCAGCAACGACTCGTCGACCTCGAGATTCGCCTCTTCGACGATCTCGCCGTCGACGACGACTTGGTCCCCCGGGCCGAGTTCGATGATGTCGTCGAGCACCACCTCGGAAGGCAGCAGGGTGCGCGTACCGGATTGCCTGCGCACCAACGGTTTCGCCTGCCCGACGATGGCCAGGGCATCCAGCGTCCGCTTGGCACGAATCTCCTGGACCATGCCGACGACGCTGTTGGCGATGATGAGCAGGCCGAACATCCCGTTGATCAACGAGCCGGTCGCCAGCACGATCAGCAGCAACACCCCCAGTATCGCGTTGATCCGGGTGAAGACGTTGGCCCGCACGATGTCGGTGATGCTGCGGGTGGCGCGTTCGCGGACCGCGTTGCTCTTACCGTCGGCGACCCGCTGCGCCACCTCGGCATCGGTCAGTCCGGCGATCATCGGGTGAACGTTCCCAGCTTGTCCGCGTCGTAGTACTCCAGGTTTAGGGTCCGTCCAGAAAATGTGGCCTTGGAAACGGTTCCGGGCGGGGCGTTTTCGTCGGTCAAACCGAAGGTGAAGGTGTCGCCGTCCCAGTGCGTCAGCGTGACCATCCGGTTCTTGGGGCCCATCGCCAGCTGCAGCGAGCCGTCGTGTTCGGTGACGACGGCCGGGCCCCAGTAATCGCTGGCATACACGCCGGCGTAGTCGCCGAGCGGCCTGGCCGGCGCGGGGCTGGCCGGTGGCTGCTTGCCGACCAGCGATCCCCCCGGGTTGTTCAGCCAGCCGATCGCCTTCTTGTACAGAGCTGCCCAATCCTCACGGATCTGGCCGTACTGCACGAGATCCATGAATTCGGCGGTCAGCGTCTCCGGGATGCCGTAGGGCGCGCCATTCGTCAGCGCGATGATGCCCAAGTCCTCCGAGGGCATCACCACGAAGTTTGTCGCCGCCCCCAAATCGAAAGCGCCGGAATGGCTGTATTCGGTGCGCCCAGACGAGTCGACCGACGCGTTGAAGCCGTAGCCGTAGAACCCGGAGCGCGCCCGGGGCGTTTTCGCGGGCGCCGAAACCGTCTGGGGGCTGGTGGCGGCCAGCAAGGCTTCGGGCGAGGCGATCCGCTGGCCGTTGTAAGTTCCGTTGCCCAGCAACATCATCAGCCAGCGGGCCATGTCGTTGACCGACGAGCTCACTCCGCCCGCGGGTGACTGGGGATCGGGGTCGCGCTGGAATCGGGCCTCCCACCTGTCGGCGATCTTGATGTGGTTGACCGCATGGTTGGGTCGTGCGACGAAGTCGGCGAACCGCGAACTGGTCGACGTCATCCCCAGGGGGCGGTAGAGCACCTCGTTGGACAGGTCCTCCCAGGACTTGCCCGCCGCGGCGGCCACCGCCTCGGCCGCTGCGGTTACCCCATAGTTGGTGTAGGCGTAGCTGATTCGGAACGGGGCCAGCGGCAGGTACTTCAGCCGTTCCAGGGTCTGCCGACGGTCGTAGCCCAAGTCTTCGAGTTTGTCACCGGCGTGGTCGGGCAGCCCGGAGCGATGCGAGTACAGGTCGGCGACGGTGGCGTGGCCCGTGACGTAGGGATCGCTCAGCGTGAACCACGGCAGCTTGGATGCCACCGGGGTGTCCCACGCGACAACGTTGTCGCTGACCTCGTGCGCGACCACCGTCGAGCCGACCGACTTGGACACCGAGGCCAACTGGAAAACGGTGTCGGCGTCCACCTTGTTGTCCTGACCCTCCCCCTTGCCCACATCCTTGACGCCGAATCCTTTGGCGTACAGCACCTTTCCACCGTGAACGATGGCGACGGCCATGCCCGGGACACCGGTGCTCTTCATCAGGTCGCCGACCAGGCCGTCGACCTTGGCGACCGCCTCGTCGATTCGGCCGGCGGGGATCGCGAGACCCGACACCTCGTTGGGGGGCGCGTCCGAAAGCGCGGGCGGGCTGGATGCCTGTCGGGTGGCCCCACAACCGGTCAGACCGAGCAGCACCGTGGCAACGGCCGCGGCCGCGCGTTTCGTCATGGCGGAACTCTAACGCCCGGGGTCGGCAGACCCCCGAATCAGAGCCGCCACCAGGGGTTCGATTTCGGCGGCGCCGCGGGATCGATGCGTTGGCCGGGGGCGGGGACCGCCACTTTGACGTTTTCCGGTTCAGCGGCTGCGAGCAGGCGTTCAACCGGCTCGGCCCACGGGTGGGGAGCCAGCCGGAAAGTGCCCCAATGGATCGGCACGAGCAGCCCGTCGCCGGTGAGGTCCAGGTGCGCCCGCACCGCTTCCTCGGGGTTCATGTGGACGTCCGGCCACGCGGTGTTGTAGGCGCCGATGGGCAACAGGGTCAGGTCGAACGGTCCGTGGTCGGCGCCGATCTGCGCGAAGCTCTTGGTATAGCCGGTGTCGCCGCCGAAGTAGGCGCGATGATTCGGGCCGACGAATGTCCACGACGCCCACAGCGTGGTATTGCGGTCCAGGAAGCGACCCGAAAAGTGCCGCGCCGGAAGGCAAGTCACGGTCAGCTGGTCGACCAGACCGCTCTGATGCCAGTCGAGCTCGACGATGCGGTGCTCCGGTATCCCCCACGCGCGCAGGTGCGCGCCGACACCGAGCGGCACGAAGAACGGGGCCCGCTGCGTGTGGGCCAGCGCCGTCACCGTGTCCATGTCGAGGTGGTCGTAGTGGTCGTGGCTGATCACGACCGCGTCGACGGCGGGCAGCCCTTCCAGTTGCACCGGCGGCGGGTGCAGCCGCTGTGGTCCGACGATGTCCGACGGTGAGCACCGGTCGCTCCAGACCGGGTCGGTGAGCACCCGGTAACCGTCGATTTCCAGCAGCGCCGTCGAGTGACCGAACCAGCTGACGGCGAGCCGGCCGGGGTCACCGTCGTAGATCGCCGGAGCGGCCAACGGGATTGGCGCTGAAGGCCGGCTCACTCCCCGATTGCCGATGAGCTCCCACGCGACCAGCCGCAGCTCTTCGCGATCCATCGTGAAATTGGAGGCGGGGTCGAGGTTGACGAATGCGCCGTCGCGGTAGTTCGGTGACCCCTCCGCCACCGCCCTGATCGCGGCGGGATGGGCGCCGAGGGCCGCCGGTGCGCCGTGCAGCGCCCGCACCACCCAGCTGCCGGCCACCAGCGAAGCCGTGCCGGCGGCCAATCGCAGCGCCCCCCGCAGCATGACGGTTAGGCCCCCTGGAACTTTGGCGGTCGCTTCTCGATGCGGGCGACTTGGGCCTCGATGACGTCCTGGCTCCCCCACGCCCTGTCGAACAGCTCCTTGTGCACGGGCCCGGCCTCCTCAATGGCGCCGTCGTCGTTCAGCACCCGCTTGGCATGCTGAATCGCCAGCGGTGCCAGGCCGGCGATCTCGGCGGCCCACGCTTGGGCGTCGGCCAGCGTTCCGATGCGGTTGGCCATTCCGGTCTGCAGCGCGGCGTCGGCGGTCAGCTTTTCGGCGGCCAGCAGCATCGCGCGGGCCCGCCCGTGCCCGACCAGTGAAGACAACCGGCGAATGCTCCAGTTATCAAGTGCCAGGCCATATTTCGATGTCGGAAACTGGAAGAACGCGTCCGGTGCGACGACCCGTAGATCGCATTGCATGGCCAGCTGCAGGCCCGCACCGATGGCGGGGCCGTTGATGGCGGCGATCACCGGGATCAGCGTCGTGTCCATCACCTTGTGTAACTCGATGAGCCGGTCGGGATAGTCGGCGGCGAACGCGTCGCCGCTCAGGTCGGCGCCGGCGCAGAACGCCGTGCCCTGACCGGTCAGCACGATGGCCCGGACGGAGCCGTCGCTCGCCTTCTGGAAGGCTTCGCGCAGCTCCTCGACGAGCTGGGAATTCAGAGCGTTGCGGCGCTCGGGCCGCTGCAGCTCAATCGTCAGCACGGCTTCGGCCTGGGTAACACCGATCATGGCAGCCACCCTATATAGCCTCGTGTCGTGAGTCGTATCACGGCTGCTCAGCTGCGCGACGCGGTGCTGGACGAGGGCTCTTTCATCCGCTGGGACGGCGAGCCGCTCGCGGTGCGGGCCGGCGAGGCCTACGCGCGAGAGCTGGCCGACGCGCGGGCGGCCACCGGCCTGGACGAATCGGTGCTGACGGGCGAGGGGCGCATCTACGGGCGCCGGGTGGCGGTGGTGGTCTGCGAGTTCGGCTTCCTCGGCGGCTCGATCGGGGTGGCCGCGGCTGAGCGGATCACCGCCGCGGTGCAGCGAGCGACCGCCGAGGGCCTGCCGCTGCTGGCCTCGCCGAGCTCCGGCGGCACCCGCATGCAGGAGGGCACGGTCGCATTCCTGCAGATGGTGAAGATCGCCGCCGCCGTCCGCCTGCACAAGCAGGCCCACCTGCCCTACCTGGTCTACCTGCGCAATCCCACCACCGGCGGGGTGTTCGCGTCGTGGGGATCGCTCGGCCACGTCACCGTCGCCGAACCGGGCGCCATGATCGGCTTCCTCGGACCCCGGGTGTACGAGCTGCTCTACGGCGAGCCGTTCCCCGAAGGCGTCCAGACGGCGGAGAACCTGCAGCGCCACGGCGTGATCGACGGGGTCGTCCCGGTCGGCGAGCTGCGCCGGACGCTGGACCGGGCGCTGACCGTCATCGCCGACCCACCCGAGCCCCTCCCGGCGGCGGGGCCGGCCGAATCGCTGCCCGACGTGCCGGCGTGGGACTCGGTGGTGGCGTCGCGCCGCCCCGACCGGCCGGGTGTGGGGCTGCTGCTGCGCCACGGCGCCACCGATCGGGTGCTGCTGTCGGGCACGGGGCAGGGCGAAGCGGCGACGACCCTGCTGGCGCTGGCCCGTTTCGCCGGCCAGCCCGCGGTGGTGCTCGGGCAGCAGCGGGTGACGGGTGGGATGGTCGGGCCCGCCTCGCTGCGCGAGGCCCGGCGCGGCATGGCGCTGGCCGCCGAGCTGCGCCTTCCGCTGGTGCTGGTGATCGACACCGCCGGCCCCGCGCTGTCGGCCGAGGCCGAACAGGGCGGGCTGGCCGGCCAGATCGCCCAGTGCCTGGCCGAGCTGGTGACCCTCGATACCCCGACGGTGTCGGTGCTGCTCGGCCAGGGCAGCGGCGGGCCGGCGCTGGCGATGGTGCCGGCAGATCGGGTGCTGGCCGCGCTGCACGCGTGGCTCGCCCCGCTCCCGCCGGAGGGCGCCAGCGCGATCGTCTTCCGAGACACCGCTCACGCCGCCGAACTTGCTGCCGCGCAAGGCATCCGGTCGCTCGACCTGCTGGCGTCGGGCATCGTCGACGCCGTCGTGCCGGAACATCCCGACGCCGCCGACGAGCCGATCGAGTTCTGCCAGCGACTCTCGCGCGCCATCGCCGCCGAGGTGCACGCGCTGCGGGCGCTCCCCGCGGGCGAGCGGCTGACGGCCCGCCTGCAGCGCTACCGCCGCATCGGATTGCCCTGAGCGGCGGCGGACCGCCGCGACACAGAAACCACGCACACGACACGCCGCAAAACGTCACCGTGGTTTATGTCTCGCGCGTCAGCCATCGGGTAGCCCGAGGTAGCGCTGAATGGTCGGGCCGAGCCAGTCGACGATCTCGTCGCGGGTCATCTCCACGATGGGCGGTAGCCGTAACACGAAGCGGCACAACGCCATCCCCAGGATCTGGGTCGCGATCAGCCCCGCGCGCACGGCGACTTCCTCCGACGGCACAAGCGAGCCGACAAGCGGCCGGATCTGGGTTCCGAAGATCTCGTGCATCCGTTGCGCCGCCTCGCCGTTGGTGGCGCTGGACCGCAGCAGGATCACCAGCGCCTCGTCGCCCTCCCAGCGTTCGAGAAAGTGGCGCACCAGCGACCGCCCGACCTGCGCCGGGTCGATCGAAGCGAGATCGGGGAACCGCAAGTCGAACTCGGCGGCCGCGGCGAACAGCTTGTCCTTGCTGCCGTAGTACCGCATGACCATCGCGGGATCGATCCCCGCGTCGGCGGCGATCGCCCGGATCGTCGCCCCCTGGAAGCCGACCGCGCCGAACCGCTCGCGGGCGGCCGCCAGGATCACTGCCTTGGTCTCATCGGACGACCGTCTCATGTCAACGATTGTAGGCCAACAACTGTTGACATTGCTCCACCGGCACGCAAGCATGGGGGTATGCCAACAAGCGTTGACTAAACGCACCGAGAGAGGAGCGGACCATGAAAGACACCGATGTCCTGGTGGTAGGCGCGGGCCCGACCGGCCTCACGCTCGCCGCCACACTGCTCAGGCGCGGAATCCGGGCGGTCGTGGTCGACAAGTTGGCCGAGGGCGCGAACACGTCCCGTGCCGCCGCCGTCAACGCCCGCACCCTCGAGGTGCTCGAGGAGCTCGACGTGGCCCGGCGCATGGTCAAGGCGGGGCTGATCGCACCGCGATTCACCATGCGGGAGGGCCGGCGCATCCTGATCCCCGTCGACTTCAGTGAGCTGCCGACGGACCACCCGTACACGCTGATGCTGTCCCAGGCCGACACCGAACGGCTGCTGCTCGAGCGACTCCAGGAGTTGGGCGGCGACGTGGTCCGCCCCAAGACGCTGAGCCGCATCCGCCAGGACGCCGCCGGCGTGACGGCCACATTCGACGACGGCGACACCATCAGGGCGGGCTACGCCGTCGGCGCGGACGGCATGAACAGCACCGTCCGGACTCAAGCCGGAATCGGCTTCGCCGGTGGCGAATTCGCCGAGGCTTTCACCCTCGCCGACGTTCGAGTAACCGGTGAAGCACCCCGCAACGAGGTGATCCTGTTCTACGGCCAAGACGGCCTGGCGGTGCTGGCCCCGCTGCCCGGTGGCATCTTCCGTGTCGTCGCGCCGACCGGCGACGCGCCGCAGCTGCCGTCGGCGCAGTTTGTGCAGGCCCTGCTCGACACCCGAGGATTCGGGCCAGGGCAGACGGTCGTCACCGAGCTGGTCTGGGGTTCGCGGTTCCACATCCATCACCGCGTCGCCGACACCTATCGCGCCGGCCGATTGCTGCTCGCCGGTGACGCGGCGCATGTGCATAGCCCGGCCGGGGGCCAGGGCATGAACCTCGGCATCACCGACGCGGTGGCGCTGGCCGGGGCCCTCGCCGAAGTCCTGGGGGGCGCCCCGGAGGCCGCGCTGGATGCGTACAGCACCGCGCAGCGCCGCCGCGCCGAGCGGGTACTGAAACTGACGGGACGGCTGACCCGGGTCGCAACCCTGCCGCGCCTGTTGCGCCCCCTGCGCAACACGGGAATGCGCCTGGCGGCGGGGGTTCCCGCGGTGCGCCGGCAGCTGGCGGTGCGGCTGAGCGGACTCTCCGTGGAATGACCCAAACCTTCACGGCGGCAACATCATCAGAAATCGGCCACTCCGGACGCGAATGCCACGTCGCACCAACCGATCTCGGGATCGCACGTCCCTACCAACGGGCAGTTGCGGCGCAGCGTCGAAAACGTAACCTTTTAGGCATCGGCGGCCCGGCCTTGGCACCGCCACGATCAACAATCAGGCAAGATGGGCGACATGGACACTGGTGGCACCTCACCCCGCGTCTTGGTCGTCGACGACGACTCCGATGTGCTCGCGTCGCTGGAACGCGGCCTGCGGCTGTCCGGATTCGAGGTGTCGACCGCGGTCGACGGCGCCGAAGCCTTGCGCAGCGCCACCGAAACCCGGCCGGACGCGATCGTGCTCGACATCAACATGCCGGTGCTGGACGGCGTCAGCGTCGTGACCGCGCTGCGGGCGATGGACAACGACGTCCCGGTCTGCGTGCTGTCCGCCCGCAGCTCGGTCGACGACCGGGTCGCCGGGCTCGAGGCCGGCGCCGACGACTACTTGGTCAAACCGTTCGTGTTGGCCGAGCTTGTCGCGCGGGTGAAGGCGTTGCTGCGCCGTCGCGGCGCGACCGCGACGTCCTCCTCGGAAACCATCACGGTGGGCCCGCTGGAGGTGGACATCCCCGGCCGGCGCGCCCGCGTCAACGGCGTCGACGTCGACCTGACCAAGCGTGAGTTCGACCTGCTGGCGGTGTTGGCCGAGCACAAAACCGCGGTGCTGTCCCGCGCGCAGCTCCTGGAACTGGTGTGGGGTTACGACTTCGCCGCCGACACCAACGTCGTCGACGTATTCATCGGGTACCTGCGCCGCAAGCTCGAGGCCAACGGCGGTCCCCGGCTGCTGCACACCGTTCGCGGAGTAGGGTTCGTGCTGCGTATGCAGTAACCAGGCGGGTGTCATGAATTTTCTATCCCGCATCCTGACCCGTACGCCTTCGCTACGCGCGCGGGTCGTGGTCGCGACCGCCATCGGCGCCGCCATTCCCGTGCTCATCGTCGGGATCGTCGTCTGGGTGGGCATCACCAACGACCGCAAGGAGCGGCTGGACCGCCGCCTCGACGAGGCCGCCGGCTTCGCGATCCCTTTCCTGCCGCGCGGTCTCGACGAGATCCCGCGCTCCCCCAACGACAACGACGCCATCATGACGGTCCGCCGCGGCGACCAGGTCAAGTCGAACTCCGACGTGACGCTACCCAGGCTGGACGTCGATTACGCCGACGCATACGTCAAAGGCGTGCGATACCGGGTGCGGACGGTGGAGATTCCCGCGCCGGAGCCCACGTCGCTGGCCGTGGGCGCGACGTATGACGCGACCCTCGCCGAAACCAACAACCTGCACCGGCGCGTCCTGCTGATCTGCGGCTTCGCCATTGGCGCGGCGGCGGTGTTCGCCTGGTTGCTGGCCGCGTTCGCGGTTCGCCCGTTCAAGCAGCTCGCGCAGCAGACTCGATCGATCGACGCCGGCGACGAGGCGCCTCGGGTGGAGGTGCACGGCGCCACCGAGGCCGTCGAGATCGCCGAGGCCATGCGGGGCATGCTGCAGCGCATCTGGGATGAGCAGATCCGGACCAAGGAGGCGCTTGCGTCGGCCCGCGACTTCGCCGCGGTGTCGTCGCACGAGCTGCGCACGCCCTTGACGGCGATGCGCACCAACCTCGAGGTGCTTGCCACCCTGGACATGCCCGACGACCAGCGCAAAGAGGTGCTGAGCGACGTCATCCGCACCCAGTCGCGGATCGAGGCCACGCTGAGCGCCCTCGAGCGGCTGGCCCAGGGCGAGCTGTCGACATCCGACGATCAGGTGCCGGTCGACATCACCGAGCTCCTTGACCGCGCCGCCCACGACGCGATGCGCATCTACCCCGACCTCGACGTGTCACTGGTGCCGTCGCCGACGTGCATCATCATGGGATTGCCGGCCGGATTGCGCCTCGCGGTGGACAACGCGATCGCCAATGCCGTCAAGCACGGCGGCGCGACCCGCGTCCGCCTCTCGGCGGTCAGCTCCCGCGCCGGGGTGGAGATCGCCATCGACGACAACGGCAGCGGCGTACCCGAAGACGAACGCCAAGTGGTCTTCGAGCGGTTCTCCCGCGGGTCGACCGCCTCCCATTCCGGGTCGGGCCTGGGGCTGGCGTTGGTGGCCCAGCAGGCCCACCTGCACGGCGGAACCGCTGCACTGGAGAGCAGCCCGCTGGGCGGTGCGCGCCTGGTGCTGCGCCTTCCGGGGCCCAGCTAGCGCAGCCGCCGAGATCCCCGGCATGGCCGGTTCCGAAAACGGCTCTGGCACAAGGCTTTCGCGTTCGTGGATTCGTTGGTCCCCGCTGTACGTCGGGCAGGCGACGGGCAACCTGGCGATTCGGCCCCCGCCCGGTCGGGCACACTGGAGCGATGGCCAACGGCAAGAAACCGACCGACAGCGAGACCCTGGCACACATCCGCGACCTGGTCGCACAGGAGAAAGCCCTGCGGGAGCAGCTGCAACACCGCGACATCTCCGAATCGGAGGAACACGACCGCCTGCGCCGACTGGAGGTCGAGCTGGACCAGTGTTGGGACCTGCTGCGGCAGCGCCGGGCGCTGCGTGAAACCGGCGGTGACCCGCGGGAGGCCGAGGTTCGTCCGCCCGGCGAGGTCGAGGGTTACCTGAGCTGAACCGTCACGCGGCGGATGGCGGTGCCTTGGACGCCATCGTGATTGGTGGCGGTCACAACGGCCTCGTCGCGGCGGGGTACCTGGCCCGCGCGGGTCTTCGGGTGCGGTTGCTCGAGCGGCTGGGGCACGTCGGCGGGGCAGCGGTCTCGGCACAGGCCTTCGACGGTGTCGGCGTCCGGCTCTCCCGCTACTCCTACCTGGTCAGCTTGTTGCCGCCCCGCATCGTCGCCGACCTGGGTGCGGCGGTCCGGCTGGCCCGGCGGCCGTATTCGTCGTACACCCCCGACCCCGCCACCGATGGCCGGAGTGGGCTGTTGATCGGCGCGTCCGGCGGCACGTTCGCCGCGATCGGCGCCGGCCCCGATGAGCACGGGTTCGCCGCCTTCTATCAACGCTGCCGACTGGTGACTCAACGGCTATGGCCGACGCTGCTGGAACCGCTGCGCACCCGAGAGGAGGCCCGCCTGCATGTCGCGGGAAGCGGCGACCGCGATGCGGCGGCGGCGTGGCAGGCGTTGATCGACGAGCCGATCGGGCACGCCATCACCGCCGCCGTCGGCAACGACGTGGTCCGCGGCGTGATCGCGACCGACGCGCTGATCGGAACGTTCGCG
The DNA here is from genome assembly GCF_001672665.1 of Mycobacterium sp. E2238. Lineage (NCBI taxonomy): Bacteria > Bacillati > Actinomycetota > Actinomycetes > Mycobacteriales > Mycobacteriaceae > Mycobacterium > Mycobacterium sp. E2238. The sequence goes on from NZ_LZKF01000263.1 coordinate 24,742, forward strand.
CGCCTTGACGACCCGTCACTGATGCAGAATGTCTGCTTCCTTTACCACGTGCTGGGCGGCGGCACCGGGGACTGGGATGTTCCCGTCGGCGGGATGGGCGCACTGACCGATGCCCTGGCAGCGGCGGCCATCGGCCACGGTGCCGAAATAACCACTGGCGCAGAGGTTTACGCCGTCGAACCGGACGGCGCGGTGCGCTACCGCACCGGCGACGAGGAACACCTGATAACGGGCCGGTTCGTCCTCGCCGGCGTCACACCGGCGGTGTTGGCAGGCCTGCTCGGCGAACGGCCGCCGTCCCCCGCCCAGGGCGCGCAGGTCAAAGTGAACATGGTGCTGCGGCGACTGCCCTGGTTGCCCGATGACGGCGTCACCCCCGAACAGGCCTTCGCCGGGACATTTCACGTGAACGAGACGTGGACCCAACTGGACGCCGGGTATTCGCGCGCGGCCGCCGGGCATATTCCGAATCCGCTACCGTGCGAAGCCTATTGCCATTCGCTGACCGACCCGAGCATTCTGTCGGCCGAGCTGCGCGATTCGGGCGCCCACACGATGACGGTGTTCGGTCTGCACACCCCGCACTCGCTGTTCGACGGCAGCTACTCCGGCGCCCTGCGTGACCGGTTGACCGAGTCGGTACTGGCGTCACTGAATTCCGTTCTGGCCGAACCCATTCAGGACGTGCTGATGAGCGACGCTCAGGGCCGGCCGTGCATTGAGACGACGACCACCCTGGACCTGCACCGCACGCTGGGGATGACGGCCGGCAACATCTTCCACGGCGGCCTCGCGTGGCCGTTCGCCGACGACGACGACCCGCTGAACACGCCGGCGCGACGATGGGGGGTGGCGACCGCGCACGAGCGAATCATGTTGTGCGGCTCCGGTGCCCGCCGCGGCGGCGCGGTGTCGGGCATCGGCGGGCACAACGCCGCCATGGCGGTGCTGGCCTCGCTCTGCTGATTAGCGCGCGTCGATGGTCTGGTAGTCGCGCTCGGTGTAACCGGTGTAAATCTGGCGCGGGCGGCCGATCTTGCTGTCGCCCTCGTCGTGCATCTCCCGCCAGTGCGCGATCCAGCCGGGCAGCCGGCCGAGCGCGAACAACACGGTGAACATCCGGACCGGGAAGCCGAGGGCCCGGTAGATCAGCCCGGTGTAGAAGTCGACGTTCGGGTACAGCTTGCGCTCGATGAAGTAGTCGTCGGTCAGCGCCGCCTCTTCCAGTTCCTTGGCGATGTCCAGCAGCGGGTCGCCGCCGAGCTTGGCCAGGATCTTGTCGGCCTGTTCCTTGACGATCCGGGCGCGCGGGTCGTAGTTCTTGTACACGCGGTGGCCGAAGCCCATCAGCTTGACGCCCTCTTCGCGGTTCTTCACCTTGCGGACGAACTCGCTGACGTCGTCGCCGCTTTCGCGGATCTGGTCGAGCATCTCGAGCACCGCCTGGTTGGCGCCACCGTGTAGCGGACCCCACAGCGCGTTGATGCCGCCGGAGATCGAGGTGAACAGGTTGGCCCGCGACGAACCCACCAGCCGAACCGTCGACGTCGAGCAGTTCTGCTCGTGGTCGGCGTGCAGGATGAGCAGCATGTCCAGCGCCCGCACGACTTCGGGGTCCGCCTGATAAGGCTCCGCCGGCAGCCCGAACGTCATGCGAAGGAAGTTCTCCACCAGCGACTGCGAGTTGTCCGGGTAGAGGAACGGCTGCCCGACGGACTTCTTGTACGCGTACGCGGCGATGGTGGGCAACTTCGCGAGCAGGCGGATGGTCGACAGCTCGACCTGCTCGTTGTCCATCGGGTCGAGCGCGTCGGGGTAGTAGGCGCTTAGCGCATTCACCACGGCCGACAGCACCGGCATGGGGTGCGCGTTGCGGGGGAAGCCGTCGAAGAAGCGCTTCAGGTCCTCGTGCAGCATGGTGTGCATCTGGATCCGCTTGGTGAACTCCGCGAGCTGGTCCTTGTCGGGCAGCTCGCCGTAGATCAGGAGGTAGCTCACCTCGATGAAGGTCGACTTCTCGGCGAGCTGTTCGATCGGGTAGCCGCGGTAACGCAGGATCCCGGCATCGCCGTCGATGTACGTGATGGCGCTCTTGCACGCGGCGGTGTTGACGAACCCGTTGTCGAAGGTGGTGTGCCCGGTTTTGGACAACAGGGAACCGAGCGCAATCCCATCCGCACCTTCGGTGGCGCGAACGATCTCTAAGTCGATCTCGCCCCCCGGGTACTTCAGAGTTGCGGTGTCGTCGGTGTCGGCCACGAGAACCCCTTTGCGCTCTGGCTGGTATGGCTGCCCTGACTAGGTGCTTATAAGTGAAGGTAGTCGTTGTCGCGTTCGCGTGCCTGCCCGGGGTCGGGTCTGTCCCGTCGCACCGACCCCCGGGGCGGGCTAGGGCTGGAGGCGCTCCACATGAGCGCCGGTGACCCGGATCCGGTTATGCAATCGGTTCTCCCGGCCCTGCCAGAATTCGACCGATTCCGGAGCAAGCAGATAGCCACCCCACCCCGGCGGTACCGGAACCTGCTCGCGGTCGGCGAAGCGCGCGGTCACCTCGGCCAGCTGGTCGAGCAGCGCCGCGCGCGACGCGATCGGACGGGACTGGTGCGAGGCCCACGCGCCGAGCTGGGAGCCGCGGGGCCGCTTGGACCAGTAGTCCTCGGTGACCTCAGGCGTGACCTTGCTCACCGGACCGCGGAGGTGAACCTGCCGGCCCAGCTGGTACCAGGGAAACGTCACCGACGCGTACGGCGTCGCCGCGAGGTCGGAGCCCTTGGCCGAGTCATAGTTGGTGAAAAATGTGATCCCGGACTCGTCCACGCTCTTACACAACACCGATCGGCTTGTCGGCCTGCCGTCGGCGACGGTGGCCAGCACCAGGGCGTTGGGTTCGGCGACGCCGGACCGCTCGGCCTCATCGATCCATTTGCGCAACAAGGCAACCCAACCGTCGTCGAGCCAATCCGTGTCGAGATCGGGACTGCCGTCCTTTTCCGCCGATCCGTATTCCACGCGCATCCTCTGCAGGCGCTCGGAGTCTGGTCCTGCCACCGCGCCAACGCTACCGGGGCTTGCTACCGGCCGGTAGCGTCGGTCCGAACGTGGGGTGCGAGAATTTTCGTATGACTGTGGTCCCCGAAGACTTTGTCCCCGGCCTCGAGGGCGTCGTCGCCTTCACCACCGAGATCGCCGAACCGGATAAAGACGGCGGCGCCCTCCGCTACCGCGGTGTCGACATACAGGACCTGGTCAATCAACAGGTCACCTTCGGCGACGTGTGGGCTCTGCTGGTCGACGGTAAGTTCGGCCACGGATTGCCGCCCGCCGAGCCGTTCCCGCTGCCCATCCACACCGGCGACGTGCGCGTCGACGTGCAGGCGGGCCTGGCGATGCTGGCCCCGATCTGGGGGTACCGTCCCCTGCTCGACACCGACGACGCCACCGCCCGCGACCAGCTGGCCCGGGCCTCGGTGATGGCCTTGTCCTACGTGGCGCAGTCCGCCCGCGGCATCTACCAGCCCGCGGTCCCGCAGCGGGTGATCGATGAATGCGACACCGTCACAGCCCGTTTCATGACCCGCTGGCAGGGCGAGCCGGACCCGCGGCACGTCGAGGCGATCGACGCCTACTGGGTGTCGGCCGCCGAACACGGCATGAACGCGTCGACATTCACCGCTCGGGTGATCGCCTCGACCGGCGCCGACGTGGCCGCGGCGTTGTCCGGGGCGATCGGGGCCATGAGCGGACCGCTGCACGGCGGCGCGCCGGCGCGGGTCCTGCCGATGATCGAAGAGGTCGAACGCACCGGCGACGCCCGCGGGCTGGTGAAGAAGATCCTGGACAGCGGCGACAAGCTGATGGGCTTCGGGCACCGCGTCTACCGCGCCGAGGACCCGCGGGCGCGGGTGCTGCGCGCGACCGCAGAGCGGCTGGGCGCGCCGCGCCACGAGGTCGCGGTCGCGCTGGAGCAGGCCGCGCTGGCCGAGCTGCGCGAGCGGCGTCCGGACCGGGCCATCGAGACCAACGTCGAGTTCTGGGCGGCGGTGATCCTCGACTTCGCGCAGGTGCCGGCCAACATGATGCCGGCGATGTTCACCTGCGGACGGACCGCCGGCTGGTGCGCGCACATCCTCGAGCAGAAGCGGCTCGGCAAGCTGGTGCGCCCGTCGGCCATTTATGTCGGACCGGGCCCCCGCAGCCCGGAATCGGTCGAGGGTTGGGACCGCAGCCTCACCAACGCCTGAGAGGAAGCCGGTTGTCGGTTGCCCGGCGATTAAATGAGTGTCGCCGCGATGAGTTTTGGTCGCGGGCGCAGTCATAACTCGCGAGCCTGCCCGTCTCGGGCCGGCCTGGGAACCGACAGCAAGGAGAAACAACAATGGCGCTCAACATCGAACCCGCCCTGTCACCGCACCTGGTGGTGGACGACGCGGCCGCCGCAATTGACTTCTACGTCAAGGCTTTCGGTGCCGAGGAACTGGGGCGTGTGCCTCGGCCGGACGGAAAACTCATCCACGCCGCGGTGCGCATCAACGGCTTTCTGGTCATGCTCAACGACGACTTCCCCGAGATGTGCGGCGGCAAGTCGATGACGCCCAAGTCATTGGGCGGCACCCCGGTCACCATCCACCTGACCGTCACCGACGTCGACGCCAAGTTCCAGCGGGCGCTGGACGCGGGCGCCACCGTGGTCGCCCCGCTGGACGACCAGTTCTGGGGTGACCGCTACGGCGTGGTCGCCGACCCGTTCGGCCACCAATGGTCGATGGGCCAGCCGGTGCGCGAGGTCGGCTACGACGAAATCCAGGCCGCGATGGCCGGGCAGGGCGCCGGCTAGCCGAGCAGCCGGTCCAGTAGCCCGCGTCGCGGCGGCGGCGCGGGCTCGGCGGCGGCAGCGGCGGCGAGCATGTCGGTCACCTCGGTGAACTTGTTCCGCGGCCGACCGTCGGCGCTGCCGCGCGCGATCTCGGCAGCGTCGATGGCTCGCCAGCCGCGGCCATCGACGGTGTCGGGCTGCCGGGTGTGCACCAGCTTGGCCAGCGCCTCCGGCTCGGCCACCGGATCGCTTAGCTTGCCGGCGTTGAAATCCGCCACCAGGGCCTGAACGGTTTGCAGGGAGCACGACTTGTTCGTGCCGATGAACCCGCTGGGCCCCCGCTTGATCCAGCCCGCGACGTATGCGCCCGGGACCGGCGCCCCGGAGTCGGGATCGATCACACGGCCGCCGTCGTTGGGGACCACCGCGGTCGACTCGTCGAACGGCAGGTCGCGAATCGGCATGCCGCGGTAGCCAATCGATGTCAGCACCAGACCCGCGTCCAGTCGGCACACCTCGTCGGTTCCGGTGACCGCGAACTCCACCCCGGTGGCGCGTTCATCACCCAGCACGCGGTTTGGGGTGAGCCGATAGGCCAGCCGGATACGCGGGGCGCCGGACAGGTCGGCCGGCGCGGAATCGTCACCGAGCGTGCTCAGTATTTCCAGCTTGCGCTTCGTCAAGCCGTCCGTGGCCGCCGCGAGATCGGCCGCCACCAACTCGTGGTCGGCGGCGCTGAGCACGACGTCGAATGAGCCCGTGAGCCCGATCAGTTCGGGCAGGGTGAATGCCGACTGGGCGGGACCCCGCCGGGCGGCGACCACCACTTCGCGGACGGCGGAAGCGCGGAACGCCGCCAGTGCGCGATCGGAGATGTCGGTGCGGGCCAAATCGTCGGGGTCCGCCGTGAGCACACGGGCCACGTCGAGCGCGACGTTCCCGTTGCCGACGATCACCACCCGCTCGTGGCTGAGATCGACTGGCAGATCGGCAAAGTCGGGGTGCCCGTTGATCCACGCGACCAATTCGGTGGCGGTGCCGGTGCCGGGCAGGCCCATGCCGTCGATCTCCAGCCGACGGTCGTCGGGGGCGCCAACGGCGTACATCACGGCGTGGTGGTGGGCCAGCAGCTCGGCGTAGCTCAGGTGCCTGCCGACCTCGACGTTGAGGTAGAACCGGAAGCCGCGATGACCGGTGATCCGGTCGAACAGCCGGGTGACCCGCTTGGTGTTCTGGTGATCGGGCGCGACGCCGGCGCGCACCAGCCCGTAGGGGGTCGGCAGCTTCTCGAACACGTTGACCCGCACGCCATGTTGGGTGAGCAGTTCGTCGGCGGCGTACATCGCGGCCGGCCCGGATCCCACGATGGCCACCGTCAGCGGCCGGCGGCGGGCGCGCACCTGGGCGGCCGGAATCACCGGGGCCAGCTTCGATGTGGGCGGGACCTTCTCGCCCTCGGGCCGCTCGGGGTAGAAGGATGCGTTGATCTCGACGAACGGCAGCTGCTTGGTATCCAGCCGGCTGTCGGGTGCGATGGCGCCGACCGGACATGCGCTCACGCACGCGCCGCAGTCCACGCAGGCCACCGGATCGATGTAGAGCATCTCCGAGGTGGCGAAGCCGGGCTCGTCGGGCGTGGGGTGAATGCAGTTCACCGGGCACGCGAAAACACAGGACCCGTCGTTACAGCACGACTGGGTAATAACGTGCGGCATAAACGATTACCCGCGTGGTCCTAGGCGGCCGGCGCCGCAGCCAGGTGCTGGCGTTGCGGCTCGCTGCGGTAGCGCGAGGGCTTCCCGTCGATCTTGCACAGCCGCCACATGAGCCGCGCCGAACGGGTTTCCATCAGGCCGGTGTCATGAGCCAGCATCCGGACGTCACCGAACATGTCGCTCAGCCACTTTCGTGACTCCGGCGACCGGAAGAAGAGTTCCTTCTTGACCTCGCGCGGAATGTCGAACTCCTGCCAGAATGCCTTGGGCGGCACCACGATCGCCCGGCACAGGATCTTCATGGTCAGCGGCAGGTAGAGCGCGGTCCAGAACCGCTGGCGCTTGGTCAGTTCCGGCACCCGCCTGCGCAAGAACTCGTGGGCGAAGGAGATGTGACGCGCTTCCTCGGCGACGTGGATGGCCATCACCCGCTCCATGATGGGATGCAACGACTTGCCTTCGCGCAGAACGTTTTTCTGTGTGTGGTCGATGGGCTCTTCGCCGGCGAGCACTCCGATGAAGAATGCCACCGGCAGGGGGCCGGCCACCAGTGGAACCAGCGGCGAGAGCCACTTGAGCATCCGCGGCATGCCCGGCACGTCGGCGCCGATCCGGTTGACCATCTCCTGAAACATCATGGTGTGGTTGCACTCTTCGACCGATTCGTGCAAGCAGTACCGGTATTCCGGGGACCCGTTCGGTACCCAGAACGTGTAGTTCATCAGACCGCGGATCAGAATCGACTCGAAGTGCAGCCCCACCTTGGCGACGTTGGCCTGGCGCCACATGCCGATCTTGATCTTGCGCTCGTCGGACTGCGCCAGGTACCAGGGGTGCCGTCCCAGCGGGTCGGTCGCCGGCAGTATCCACCGCGGGTCGTTCTCCGTGACGGCGAATTCGGCCGCATCCCAGTCGATGTCTGTGTACGGGTTGAAGTTTCGCCGCACCGACCCTTCGGACAGGGTGGCGAGCGTGTTGACGTACTCGGTGTCGTCGCGCACTTCCATATTGCGGCGCCAACGCCGAACCATGCGTGTCCTGGCCATATCCAAGCCTCCCCAGCGAGGTTTACATTAGGACGTGCTGTGTCCAGACAGTACCGCAGGTACCGCATATCTTCTAGACCCCTCGGCGGCACTGTGGCCTGACCAGCGGTCAGCGCCATAGTGTGCCCCACGTCACAGCGCGTGAAACCCGGCGAGCTCCCGGCCATGTGTTTTGCCGGAGCCCGCGGCGTCGGCAGTCGGACCGCCGTGCCGCGCGTCACGTCCGCTCACTACCCTGATGAGCATGGCTGACCAGCTCGAGGTTCCCGCTGACATCAAACCCCGCGACGGCCGCTTCGGCTGCGGTCCTTCCAAGGTCCGGCCCGAACAGTTGCAGGCCCTGGCGACCACCGCGGCCCCGCTGTTCGGCACGTCGCACCGCCAGGCACCCGTCAAGAATTTGGTCGGCCGGGTCCGGTCGGGGGTGGCCGAGCTGTTCTCCGTGCCAGACGGTTACGAGGTCATCCTCGGCAATGGCGGCGCGACGGCGTTCTGGGACGCCGCGGCGTTCGGGTTGATCGACAAGCGCTCGCTGCACCTGTCCTTCGGCGAGTTCAGCTCGAAGTTCACCTCGGCGGTCGCCAACAACCCCTTCGTCGGCGATCCCATCGTCATCAAGGCGGACGCCGGCAGCGCGCCCGAGCCACAGAGCGATCCCTCGGTTGATGTGATCGCCTGGGCCCACAACGAGACCTCGACCGGGGTGGCAGTGCCCATCCGCCGTCCCGCCGACTCCGGCGACGCGCTGGTCGTCATCGATGCCACCTCCGGCGCCGGCGGCCTGCCGGTGGACATCACCGACACCGACGCCTACTACTTCTCGCCGCAGAAGAATTTCGCCAGCGATGGCGGCCTGTGGCTCGCCGTCATGAGCCCAGCCGCGCTGGCGCGGGTCGAGTCCATCGCCGCGTCCGGCCGCTGGGTTCCCGACTTCCTGTCGCTGCCGATCGCCGTGGACAACAGCCTGAAGAACCAGACGTACAACACCCCGGCGATCGGCACCCTGGCGCTGATGGCCGAGCAACTCGACTGGATGCTGGGTAACGGCGGGCTGGAATGGGCGGTCAAGCGCACGGCCGACTCCTCGCAGCGGTTGTACTCCTGGGCAGAGGAGCGGCCGTACACCACGCCGTTCGTCGCCGACCCCGCACTGCGCTCCCAGGTCGTGGGAACCATCGATTTCGTCGACGACGTTGACGCGGCGGCCGTCGCGAAGGTTTTGCGGGCGAATGGCATCGTCGACATCGAGCCGTACCGCAAACTCGGCCGCAACCAGCTGCGTGTCGGGATGTTCCCGGCGGTCGAGCCCGACGACGTCAGCGCCCTGACGCAATGCGTCGACTGGGTGGTCGAGCGGCTTTAGCCCGGCGAAGACACGGGCCGAAACGGCCAGCTGTGGGGGTACCTCCCGCTTGCGGGGGAGGCGCGGGCAATCCAGCGCCCCCGCCCCGCAATCAGCTCGTAACCGCCCAGCGTGTCAGCACCGCTTACGGACGTTGGCGCATTAGAGTGCGCACGAGATGGGTCCGTCGACCTGCACACGGAGCCTGCGAGGAGAAGCCATGCGGGAACTCAAAATGGTTGGGGTCGATGCCGACGGCAAACACATCATCTGTGGGGCCGGCGACGCCGGTGAACCGTTCAAGCTCGCCATCGACGATCAGTTGAAGGCCGCCGTGCGCGGCGAGGCCGCGCACCCGGACCAACCGCACCTCGACATTCAGGTCACCAACATGCTGAGCCCCAAAGAGATTCAGGCCAAGATCCGGGCCGGTGCGTCCGTCGAGCAGGTGGCCGCGGCGTCGGGCTCCGATGTTTCGCGGGTCCGGCGGTTCGCGCACCCGGTGCTGCTGGAACGTGCCCGCGCCGCCGAGTTGGCAACGGCCGCGCATCCGGTGCTCGCCGACGGCCCCGCGGTGCTCACCTTGCTGGAAACCGTCAGCACGGCGCTCGTGACGCGCGGCCTGGAACCCGACCGGCTCAGCTGGGATGCGTGGCGCAACGAAGACAGCCGCTGGACCGTGCAGCTTGCGTGGAAGGCCGGCCGGTCCGACAACATCGCGCACTTCTGCTTCGCCCCGGGCGCCCACGGAGGAACGGTCACGGCTGTCGACGACGCGGCCAAAGAACTGGTGGACCCGAACTTCGACCGCCCACTGCGGCCGCTCGCGCGGGTCGCTCACGTCTCGTTCGAGGAACCGGCGAAGCCCGCTGCTCCCGCGCCGCAAGAGCAACCCGCGCCGCAGGAGCAGCCGGTACACACCCGTCGGGGCAAGCCGGTCATCCCGGCCTGGGAGGACGTGCTGCTCGGCGTCCGCTCGGGCGGACAGCGCTAGCGCAGCGTCAGCGCGATCAGCGTCAACCACCCGCCGGCGACTCCGATTCCCGCGCCCAGCAGGAACCAGCGCAGCACCAGCTTGTGCCGCCATCCCCACAGCGTGGGCGCGAGCCCGCCGGCGGCGACGACGTTGAGACCGACCGCCAGGAGTGGATGCACCCGGATCAGTCCCAAAGTGAGCACCACAATGGCGGCGCCGGTCACTGCGGCGACGAAGCCGGCGACCGTCAAACCCGTTGCCCAGGGCACGGAATCGTCGGTCACGAGCCGAGCCTAGCCCGTTCGTAGAACGCCAAAGCGGCCGCAGTCGCCACGTTGAGGGAGTCGGTGCCGCGCGACATCGGGATGCGCACGCGCACATCGCTCAATCGCAAGGTAGCCGGCGTGAGCCCCGGCCCCTCGGCTCCCACGAGCACCGCGACGCGCTGGTCGTGCGCGGCAGCCATCGCTTCCGGCAGGCCGCATGCCCTGCTGTCCGGGGTCATCGCCAGCAGCCGAAATCCGTTCTCTTTCAGCATGATCAGCTCGGCGGGCCATTCCGTCGCCCGCGCGTACGGGACCAGCAGGGCGTGGCCCATCGAGACGCGAACGGCGCGACGGTAGAGCGGATCCGCGCAGCCGCTGCCGAACACCACCGCGTCCACGCCCAACCCGGCGGCGTTGCGAAAGATCGAGCCCAGGTTCTCATGATCGTTGACGCCCTCGAGCACCGCGACCGTCCGGGCGCGCTCGACCAGTTCGGCCACGCTGGGTTCCGCCACCCTGCGCGCGGCCGCCAGCACGCCGCGATTGAGGTGAAAGCCCACCACTTGCGCCATGACGTCGGCGGAGGCGCGGTAGAACGGCACGGCGCTACCCGCCAAATCGTCGGCAAGCTCGGCGAGCCGGCGGTCCGTCCCCAACAGGGCATGCGGGGCGAATCGGGAGGCGAGCATGCGCTGAACGACCAGCACGCCTTCGGCGATCACCAAACCCTTGCCGGACGGCAGATCGGGACGACGATCGACGCTGTTCAGGTCGCGGAAATCGTCGAGCCGGGGGTCGTCGGGATCGTCAACGTCCTGGACGTTCGGGGCATCCGTTCCGTCGCTCACGGGCCTTCGTCGACCAGGGCCAGCATCAGGTCGGCCGCGTTGCGCAGGGTGTCACGTTGCTCGCTGTCCAGCGTTGCGAGCCGTTTGGCCAGCCACTCCTGACGGGCGCGCCGGGTCGCCTTGACCAGCTCGGCGCCAGAGTGCGAAACCGAGACCAGCACCTGCCGGCCGTCGACGGGATGCGGGGCACGGTCCACCAGGCCCATGTCGGCCAGCGATGCGATCACCCGGGTCATCGACGGCGGCCGGACCCGCTCGCGAATCGCCAGCGCGCCGGGCGTCATCGGGCCCTCGTTGGCGAGCGTGGCCAGCGCCGACAGCTGCGACAACGACACCGGCGACGACGGGTTCCGGAATCGGAGTTGGCGGGCCAGCCGCATGACCGCCAGCGACAGATCGCTGGCCAGCCGCGCATCGCTGTCAGGCATGGCGCGAGGTTACACGCAAGCTCCTGAAAGCGGGATACGAACCGGTGAACGACGGCTTGCGCGGGCGCTTGACCCTCGGCCCAGGCATTTTCGATCGCCCGGCCGCGCATGGGCGGTACCGGCGGACCGCATCGGGCAGCTATGTTAATCGCGATGTCTGTGGAACCCGGCCAGAACCGCGAGGCGCCGCCGCTGCCGCCCGCGCTGCTCAACGCCTGGCCGTTCGTCGCACTCGGCGCGCTCGGCTGGCTGGTCGCTGCGGCCGCCGCGTTTCTCGTGCCCGCCCTGCAGAGCTGGCGCCCCCTGACGCTGGCCGGGCTCGGCGTCGGAGTACTCGGCACGAGCATCTTCGTGTTGCAACTCGCGGCTGCCCGCCGCGGCGCACGGGGCGCACAAGACGGACTCGAAAACTATTTCGATCACGGCTAGATCTCGCAACCAGCACGGACCCGGGAGGATCGATGGTAGCCCCGCTACTGCAAGCGCAAATCGACATTGACGCACCGGTTTCCACGGTTTGGGGGTTGATCTCCGATCTGGGGCGGATGCCGGAGTGGAGCCCGCAGTGTCGTTGGATGAAAACCTTCGGTCCGCTGCGGCAGGGCATGCGCAGCCTCAACATCAATCGCCGTAACCGCCTGTACTGGCCGACCACTTGCACGGTGGTCGAGGTCATCCCGGAAACCAAGCTTGCGTTCCGGGTCAACGCCAACCACACGATCTGGAGCTACGAGCTCCAACCCACCGGCGAGGGCACCCGGGTGATTGAAAGCCGTCACGCCGAGAACGGCGTGACCGCAATTTCGAATCTGACGGTGAATGCGCTGCTCGGCGGAACCACCAACTTCGAACGCGAGTTGCTCGACGGGATGAACACCTCGTTGGCCAAGATCAAGGCCGCCGCCGAGAAGAGCTAGTCGACCTCGGGCTGGGACTCCAGCGGCTCGGGCTGCGACTCCGGCGCTGCAGCCTGGGCTTCCGAGGTCTCGGGCGTTGAGGCCGACGGCTCCGGCGCGGCCTCCTCGGTGGTCGATTCCGGGAGTTCGGTCGTCTCGGAAGGCTCGGGCTGTGTCTCGGTCACCTCTGCCGGCTCGGACGACTCGGGCGGCGCCTCGACAACGTCGAGCACGCCGTCGTCGTATGGCTCGTAGGAGGGGGAACCCGTACCGGCGGGAGCGGGCGTGTCCGAATGCGCGCCGCAACCGTACTGCTTGTCGACGACCTGCCCGTCGGCCGACAGTTCGTTGCCGCACACGCCGAACATCGCACCGAGCGATCCCGCCAACGGCAGGAAGAAACCGCAGTCGCGGCATACCCGCTTGGTGGACCGCGCCATCGGTGAGTCGGGACCGTGGTCTCCGGTGTGCCACCGTTCGGCCGCCTCCGCGCGGCCCCAGGCGCTCATCACCCAGCGCCGGCCGAGCCCGATCTCGGCGGCGGCCTCGTCGACCTGCGCGTCACCGCTGGCCGCGTAGCCGGGCACCAACCGCGGATCGTCGGCCGCGGGCGCCAGCAGATCACCGGGGCTCAGGTCTCCCGGACGCACCCGCTGATCCCACGGAACCCACTGCGGCGCCAGCAGCGCCGTCGGACCCGGGATCAGCACCACTTCGCTGACGGTGGCGTGGTCGGCACGGGGATGCGCGGCGACGACCACGGCCCATTGCCAGCCCTGATATCCAGGCAGATGCGCCAGGAACCGGTGGGTCGCGGCGGCCGG
>NZ_LZKF01000264.1:0-1775 GCF_001672665.1 Mycobacterium sp. E2238
CGGCGGCACACGGGCCGCTGTCGACCGCCGTCCGTCGCGCGCTGACCGGACCGCCGTCGCATGACCACCTGACCCGCATCGGTGCGTCCGTGCGCGATTCGGATCCCTACGGCCTGGATCTGCAGCTGGCGCTGTGCATGTGCTACGAGCTGCACTACCGCGGCTTCGCGGGCGTCGACCCGGGCTGGGAATGGAATCCGGCGCTGCTGACACTGCGCGGCGAGCTCGAACGCGTTTTCCTCGCCGGTGTGCGCCGCGACGTCGGGCCCATCGCACCGGATCAGACCGCCGCCGCCGAAATGGACGCCATCTCGGTCGAACCGGTCGACGGCACGGGTCCGTCGTATCAATTGCGCGACACCGGAACGTGGCAGCAGATGCGCGAGTACTTCGTCCACCGGTCCGTGTATCACCTCAAAGAGGGCGATCCGCACGCGTGGGCGATCCCGCGACTGATGGGTGTCGCGAAAGCGGCTTTCGTGGCAATCGAATTCGACGAGTATGGCGCGGGGCAGGGTCCCCGGCTACACCAGCAGCTCTTCGCCGATCTGATGGCGGCCGCGAATCTGGACACGACGTACCTGGCGTACGTGGACGCGGTTAACGCCGAAGCTTTGGCGGCGGTGAACCTGATGTCGCTGTTCGGGCTGCACCGCGAGTTGCGCGGCGCGGCGATCGGCCATTTCGCTTCGACGGAGATCACCTCCCCGCCCGGATCGCGGCGGATGGTGCAGGCCCTGCAGCGGATGGGGGCGCCTTCGGCGTGCGTCGAGTTCTACGCCGAGCACGTCGAGGCCGACGCCGTACACGAGCACGTGGTGCGCATAGACGTGGTCGGGGACCTCGTCGAGCGAGAGCCGCACCTCGATCGCGACGTCGTGTTCGGGATCCGCGCGCACGCGGCGGTCGAAAACCGTTTGGCCGACGCGGTTATGGCGTCGTGGCAGCAGGGTCGGTCGTCGTTGCGGAGGGCACTGGACTAGACGTCCGGCTGGCCAGGTTCCGGCATCTGCGGTGGCTGGTGTCGCACAAGGGATACTTCTCGCTGCGCCGGCAGGTGCAGATCGCCACCATGAACCGGTCGGACTCGACGACCTCCCCGTCCGGCATCTCGATGCGCACCGGGCCGGACACCAGGACCGGCCCGCCCGCAACCACCTGGACCCGGGTGGTGGTCACCGCTTGTCCGCCCGGATCACGATCAGCTCCTCTTCCCGGCGTCCGTGGGGTATTAGGCCGACGCTCTCGAGCCACTTCGCCCGCGCCGTCATCACGGGGCCGAACGGGATCCATTTCGACGCAACGACTTTGGCGTCCATGCCGGCCCACTTCAGGGAATCCAGCGATTGCTGGACGCCGGCGAGTGCCGAGTGCACGAGAAGCAGTGACCCGCCGTCGCACAGCAACTTGGGCGCCGCTTCGCACAGCGGATCCAACACCATCCGGCCATCGATACCGGCGTTCCAGGCCCACGACGGGCCGGCGCTGGGGCTGATGTACTCCGTGTCGCCGTGCGGAGGTGTCGGCACGTAAGGCGGGTTCGACACGACAACGTCGAAGGGTGCGCAGTCGAGCGCATCGCTCCAGGTGCCCTTGCGCACATCGACATTCACGCCGATGGCGGCCGCGTTGTCGCGAGAGCAACCCACGGCGTGCGGGCAGATGTCGAAGGCCGTCACATCGGCACCGCCCAGTGCCGCGGCGGCGATCGCCACGAATCCGCTGCCCGTACACAGATCGAGTACGCGCCGGCCCGGAATGAGCGCGCTGTCTCG